>CAMCBC010000048.1 GCA_945872775.1 Spirosoma fluviale
TGCCAACCACATTCGGGGAGTCAAATCCGGAAAAGTGAAAGGCACAGCAAGACCCGTACATTTGGGAAAGTCAACCCAGGTATGGGAAATAAAAATTGTCAACGAGGCCGATCAACTCTGCTGCATCAGCAGAATTACGATGGCCATCTTGGATAAAAAATGAATTTAACGGAGGTAGGTAAGGCGGTTTCATTGGAAGAAGTACTGGATGTTTTCCTCTTGGAAGGATTGGCTTCGGGTGGTTCCTTTGCGATTTGGCGAAAACCAACTACCTCCCAACTTGCATTTGTACAAGACTTCAGTCAAAGCCCCAGACGAGTTTCCCTTCAATTGGAGGAATTGCCAGCTGGATTTGTGGTGCATCCTTTTGCAGACCAAGCAGACAAAAAAGCATTTTTTATTCAGGCCGACCGCTACGAAAAGCTTTCATTGGATCAACCCCTTCACCAAGAGGACTTGTCCCAATGGATGCAAGCAAGCCGCGATTCCTTACCGGCTCCAGAACTAAAGAAGCACATTACAGGTCTTTTGGACCAGCTTCCTCAATTGGCTAATCCAGAAACTGGTCAAGAGAAGGCCCATTTTTTACAATTGGTTTCAAAAGGGATTCAAGCTATCGAGGCTGGAACGCTAGAAAAAATTGTGGCTGCACGTACCAAATTGATCCCGCTTCCTGAAGCATTTGATTTGGGGAAAACCTTGGCTAAGCTCCTTACCAGTTACCCGCATTCCTTTGTCAACTTTTTTCATCTCCCCGGCATCGGCACCTGGATGGGCGCTAGCCCTGAGGTCCTGATTGAAACAAAAGGAGACTACTTCCACACCATGTCTCTGGCAGGTACTCAGCCCGCTCAAGGGGATAATCCTTTGAAATCTGCGGCTTGGACCCAAAAGGAAATTGAAGAACAGGCCTTGGTGAGTCGCTACATGGTGGATTGTTTCAAAACCATCCGCCTGAGAGAATACGAGGAGCATGGTCCCAAAACAGTACTTGCAGGAAACCTCCTCCACCTGCGTTCCGACTTTCGAGTGAATACCCAGGCCACGGGATTTTCCAACCTAGGCACGGTGATGCTCGGACTACTCCACCCCACTTCCGCCGTTTGTGGAATGCCTCGGAAAGAAGCGCTAAGCTTCCTAAAAACAGAAGAAGGTTGGGATCGGAGTTTCTATGCGGGCTTTATTGGCCCTGTTGGAATCGAGCAGGAAACCTCCATCTACGTGAATCTCCGTACCGCGAGTCTCCACCAGACCCATGCCCTGCTCTATGCTGGTGCAGGTGTGACCGAGGATTCGGTCCCTGAAAAAGAATGGGAGGAAACCGAACTGAAGTGCGAAATCATCGGTAAGTTTATCCAAAATCCAGACGCTTGATCCTCCAACCCATCCTCGATTTAGTCGCCAACTGTGCCGCGCAGGGCATACGACAGGTAGTGCTTTCGCCTGGTTCTCGATGTGCTCCCCTGACGCTGGCTTTTGCACGGCATCCAGAGATGGAGGTTCGAACGATTTCCGACGAGCGGTCGGCCGCCTTTATTGCCTTGGGCATGGCCCAGCAGCTGAAGCAACCCGTGGTGCTCGTTTGTACTTCCGGATCTGCAGCGCTCAACTACTACCCGGCCATTGCAGAGGCATTTTTTCAACAGATTCCCTTGCTTGTATTGACTGCCGATCGACCACCGGAATGGGTGGATCAGTGGGATGGACAAACCATCTTCCAAGAAGAAGTCTATGGCAAGCATGTCAAGAAAAGTTTCCGCTTTCCCGATTCCTTTGCCCACCCTGACCAAGTGTGGGGGGCAAATCGCATCGTCAACGAAGCCATTCACCTGAGTCGGCAATTTCCTGCTGGCCCGGTCCATATCAATATTCCGCTACGGGAACCCTTTTACCCCGAAGTGGGAGAAGTATTCGAGTTTCCAAAGCAGCCCCGCACAGTTCAAGTCGAATCCCCAAGCTACAGCCTAAGTGCAGAAAGCTTGGCAAAACTTAAGCAAGAACTGCAAGGCAAGAGGAGCATTCTGCTGGTTCCGGGACAGCAAGATTCCCATCCCGAACTCCTCCAAGTACTGGAAGAATTGGCACGAACAAAGCAGGTAGTGGTAGTTGCCGACAGCATTTCCAATATGCAGGGAGACGGGTGCATTACCTTGCACGACCATTGGATCGGGAATGAAGTGTTTCAAAAGGAACTGCGTCCTGATTTGCTGATCACCTTTGGGAAATCCATCATTTCGAAGTCACTCAAATTATTTCTGCGCAAGCAGCAAGTAAGTCATTGGCATATCCAAACAGATGGGCAGGCAAAAGACACCTTTCAGAGCCTTTCACGGGTTGTGGCGAGCGAGCCTTTACCGGTTTTACGTTGGATGCTTGGAGAGGTTCCTTCCCAGGATTCTGGCTATTTTCAAAGCTGGCAAAAATTGGAGGCTACCGTGTCTGGCGCTTTACCTAAGCTTCTTCGGGAATTGGAATTTGGAGAGTATGGAGCATTGGCTACGGTCCTTGATCGTACCCCAAGCAGCAGTATGATTCATGTGGCCAATTCCATGGCGGTACGCTATTTGAATTTTCTAGGTAAACGAACACAAGAGATTCGCTGCAACCGCGGCACTTCGGGCATCGATGGCAGCAGCAGCACGGCAGTTGGCGCTGCCTTTGTTCGCGAGGGATTGGTCACCTTGATTACTGGAGACATGGCCTTTTTCTACGATCGGAATGCTTTTTGGCACAACTATCCCTTGGCAAATCTACGAATCATCCTGCTCAACAACCATGCTGGAGGCATCTTTAGGCTAATCGATGGACCGGCGAAGCAACCCGAGTTGGTCGATTTTTTTGAAACTAAGCAGGCCTTGACGGCGATGCACTTGGCAGCAGAGTATGGATTTCACTATGCTGCTGTCACTAATTCGGAGGAATTGGAGACTGCCTTATCGGAGTTTTACGAACCTAGCCTTCAGCCAAAAATCATAGAAATAGAGAGCAGCAGTTCCAGGAATGCCGAAATCCTAAAACAAATAAAAGGAAGCATTGCTGCTTCCTTCATTTGATGGAGAGGTTGACTTAACTCCTATTTTTTCTGAAAGACACGAATGTAGTCCACCTTCATTTCCTGAGGGAAAACCGTACTTCCATCGGGGATACCGGGCCAAGTACCGCCCACTGCAACATTTAGGATGAAGAAGAATGGCTTTTGAAATTCATTCAATTCCACCGGCCGAATGTCAATGACGTGATATTGGACATTGTCTAATAGCCAAACGATCTTTTCAGCATCCCAAATGATTGAAAAAACATGGTACTCATCATTAAAAATTCCGAATGGAAGACTTGTTTTTCCTCCATAATTGGCATTGCTTCCTGCGTTATCCCAAAACACGGTCCCGTGAATAGTTCCATCTCTATTTTCCGAACTTCCACCAACCATCTCCATGATGTCAATTTCTCCACATTTGGGCCAACTGACCTCGGAGATATTTTCGCCCAACATCCACAATGCAGGCCATATCCCCTGTCCTTTGGGAAGCTTGGCTCGAATGTCAACTCTTCCATAGGTGAAAAATTTCTTGCCTTTCGTAATTAATCGAGAAGAAGTGTAATTCCTTGTGCCTTGGTTTTCCTTTTTAGCGGTGATGACTAAGTTACCATCTTGTAGTGTGGTGTTTTCTTTTTTGTAAAACTCCAATTCCTGGTTACCCCAGCCGCAAAGCGCCGGACATCCATCCCCTAATTCAAAAGTCCAGTCGGAAGAAAGCGTAGTACCCAAAAACTCATCTGACCATACCTTATTGTATCCGTCGTAGCTATCCGGACTTGTATATCCTGCATTTGGACCCAGTCCCAGCAAGGTCGCAGTCATGCTAATGGTCTGAGAGGCGACCACATAATCCAATTCTGTGGCATGGGCCTGTACATTCAATTGGAAATTACCTCTTTGGATAAAGGTCTTGGAAGCTGTATTGCCATCCACTCGTTGGCTTACTTCCCCTGGAGTACCAAAGTTAACCTTATAAAAAGCGGCGTCATCCGCTTTAAAATTTGCCTTGACTACCCCGTTAGCGAGGTATTCTACGGTCACAACAAGATTATCTGGCAATTTGATCTGAGGCTCAGATTCACCTTCCGAACAGGAATAAAAGAAAGCGGAACCAAAAAGGAGGGTGATTAGCGCAAGAAATTTATGCATGGGTTTATTATTTTGCCACAATATAAACTGAAAATGGATTATCCGCAATCCTAACCGAGTGACCAGAGGAACAATAACTCCTGAGGAAAATCACAAAAAAGTAAGTCCCACCCGTCTATTCAGGCCTTCTTCAAAAATTTGAATCAGCGTTGAAAGGCGAACATTCACTTTGCCATTTTCAAGTTTGGAGATGTAGCTTTTTTTCGTTCCAACTTTATCAGCAAGTTCCTCTTGTGTCATATTTGCTTCCTTTCGAGCTGCTTTTAGCATTTCACTCACTATAAAGAGCTGGGATTGCTCCTCAAATTTGCTTCGTGTCTCCGTTCCAATTTTTCCGTGTTCAAAGTCAAGAAGCGTGTCAAAATCGGTGATTTTTGGATGAGTTATCATTTTTATCTTTTTGTTGAGAAATATTCTTTCATTAATCGGTCCGCTTTTTCCAATTCGTTTTGAGGCGTTTTTTGAGATTTCTTACAAAACACATTGAAAAGAACTACAAGTTTTCCCTCATCAAAGCAGCAAAATATTCGATAGTTTTCTGATTTGCAGGAAATCCTGATTTCGTAAAGTCCCTTGTGACCAGAAAGATTTTTTAGAAATTTTTCTGGTACCATTTCAACTTGCCTTATCAATTCAAAAACGTATTGAATCTTGGTTTTTAACTTCTCATTTTGGGTAGAATAAAAATCAATAAAATGATTTTCGTAAAAAATTATTCTTCGAATCATTTTATTAAGTTATCACAAGTGATAACAAAATCAAACCAATTTGCCTCGAATTTTTAAATTAAATTTAACACCCTCCCCAAGACCGAATTTCGATTGGTTGTCTTCCAGATCATACTGAGTTCGGTAAATGCAGAAGTGCCTGGGATCACCATACCACGCACGGGCACGGCATAGCCCACCAGAAGCGAGCTGGGTACGATGGCTACTCCCATCCCATTGGCAACAAGGCGAAAGATCGTCAGTGCGTGAACTGATTTGTGTTTGATTTTTGGGTGAAAGCCTGCTGCGCTGCAGATTCCCAGAATTTGCTCGTAATACTGGTTGGAATAGTCCGAGGAGAATAAAATAAAGGGAGCCTCTGCAAACTGTCCTAAGGAGTAAAAATCGGCTGGTTGAAGCGGATGAGCCTGGGGTACCACCAGCGAAAAGGTATCGCGATGCGCTACCTTGCGTTCGAGTCCCTCAGGCAAGGAAGCCACACGCACAAATCCTAGATCCAACTTGTCCTTTTGAATTCGATCAATTTGTTCTTGGTTACTCAATTCTTCCAAACTCGTGGTGATGGCTGGAAAGCGGTTGTTTAGTTGGTTGAGTAGATCAGGTAGTACCTGGTTGGCGGCGGAACCTAAAAACCCAATGCGCAGTTCGCCTTCCCGACCTTCAGCAATCTCCTTGACTTGCTGCCCAGTAATCTTGAGGTGATTGAGCACAAAATCTACCTCCTCTTTCAAGTAGGTTCCGGCCGGGGTCAATTTGACCTGCTTTTTATCGCGCTCAAATA
Source organism: Spirosoma fluviale (assembly GCA_945872775.1). Taxonomy (GTDB): domain Bacteria; phylum Bacteroidota; class Bacteroidia; order Cytophagales; family Cyclobacteriaceae; genus Algoriphagus. Next base: position 5,699 of record CAMCBC010000048.1, read on the forward strand.
GCGGTGCTTGCAACTCCTCTTCCAACTGTTTGATTTGCCGGCTTAGTCCAGGCTGGGAAATGAATAAGCGGTCTGCAGCTTTTCGGAAGTTTAATTCCTCTGCTACCGCCTTGAAGTAGGTCAAGTGTCTCAGTTCCATTGATGCTTTAAAGGTATCAGTTACTAACAAATATAGTATTACTAGGCATCAAAAAGAAAAAGTAGATTTACTTCAAATCGCCAGAGCTCGATTCAATCTCAAACTCTTGCGGTTTTGAAAACTCAATATCAAAATCCTTCGGGGTTTTGAAAACCCCAACGAATATGAAAACATTTCGATACGGAGAAGACCGACTAACTGCTTCCATAGCTTTAGGCTTGGCGAGGAAAGAGATTCAAGGAGTGTTGAGCCCTGCTACGATTCAAAAAGTACAACAATCTGCGGCTGCCGTAGCTGAAATCGCTGCGGGTGAGCGGATTGTGTATGGAATCAATACAGGATTTGGACCGCTCTGTACCAGCAAGATATCGGCTGAAGATACCCAGCTCCTGCAGGACAACTTATTGAAAAGCCATGCCGTGGGAGTCGGTGAACCCGTGGAAAATGAGATTTCTATCCTCATGTTGGTGCTCAAAGGCCATGCTTTGGCCCAAGGGTATTCGGGCATTCAACTCGAGACCCTGGAGCGAATCCTCTGGATGATTTCAGAAGGAATAGCACCCCTCGTGCCCATCCAAGGATCGGTAGGTGCCTCTGGAGATTTGGCGCCCCTCTCCCATTTGTTTTTACCACTCATTGGGGCAGGTAAGGTGAATTATCGTGGAGAAGTTATTCCAACTGGTATTTTGCTTGAAAAATTAGGAAAATCCCCCTTAACCTTGGGCCCCAAGGAAGGCCTAGCGCTGATCAACGGCACCCAGTTTATGGCTGCCCACGGCGTGAAAGTCGTGGAGCGCTTGCACAGGTTACTTAGCCATGCAAGCATCACCGGGGCCATGATGATTGAAGGTTTGCTGGGGTCCATCGCACCGTTCTCAGCCGATCTCCATCAACTTCGTCCCTATGCGGGCAACCTCCACGTGGCGCAAACCCTTCACCAGCTGTTGAAAGACTCTGAAATCGTCGCCTCACATGCCAACTGTTCCCGTGTGCAGGACCCCTATTCGCTGCGCTGCATGCCCCAGGTTCATGGCGCAAGTTGGAACGCCTACTTGCACTTGAAGCAAACTCTTGAAATCGAAATAAATTCCGTAACGGATAATCCCGTGGTCTTTGATGCACAGCATACCATTTCTGGAGGTCATTTTCATGGGCAGCCCATTGCCTTGCCTTTGGATTATGCGACTTTGGCCGCTTCTGAAATCGGAAATATTTCAGACCGACGCATTTACCTTTCCATTGAGGGAAGTACACCAGGTGTACCCAAACTCTTACTCAAAGAGACTGGGCTGAATTCGGGGATGATGATTCCCCAATACACTACAGCTGCATTGGCTTCAGAAAACAAAGGACTTTGCTTTCCTGCCTCTGCGGATTCCATCCCTACCTCCTTGGGTCAGGAAGATCACGTAAGCATGGGAAGCATCAGTGCACGGAAAGCACTTCGGGTGATTGACAATGTGGAAAAAATTCTTGGTATTGAGTTGCTGTATGCCGCTCAGGCCATGGACTTCCATGCACCACTCCGTTCGGGGAAAATCTTGGATGCTGTCTACCGTAGCATCCGTGAAGTAATTCCTCCTCTTGAAAAAGATCGGATTTTGTATGAAGACATGCAAACGGCCATCGAGCTGGTGAAAGGAGGATCCTTGCTTGCACTTGCGCAGGAGGTGGCCCAAGAAACGGGGGCTCCTTACCAAACCGAGTGGTCCGCCCTTTTTGATTATTGATGCTCATGAAAAAACTAATCGGTCCCATCCGCCAAGTCCTCACTCTGGATCAGCTGCCGCTAAAAGGAGCCCTCCGCGACGAGCAACTCGAAATCGTATCCCAGGCAGGAATCTTGGTCGAGGGAGCACATATAGTGAAAGTGGGTTCCTGGGCAGAACTGAAACAAGAATTTCCCGAAGTGGAAATCCATGAACTGGACGGGGACTATGTTGCCCTTCCAGGCATGGTGGACTGCCATACCCATTTGTGTTTTGGGGGAAGTCGTGCTCGGGATTTTGCCATGCGAAATGCAGGCAAGACTTACCTCGAAATCGCACAAGCAGGCGGAGGAATTTGGGATACCGTCACCCAAACGCGCAGTTTGGATCAAGAAACCCTAGCAGACATCACGGCCAAGCATGCCAATCGGCTTTTGTCCGAAGGGGTAACCAGCATCGAAGTAAAAAGTGGCTACGGCCTTTCGGTTGCGGAGGAATTGAAACTGCTTCGCGGAATCCAGCAGGCAGCCTCAGGCACTGCTGCCGATTTGATTTCCACCTGTTTGGCGGCTCACCTTTGCCCCAAGGATTGGAAAGGGAGTCCTGCTCAGTACTTGAATGAAATCGCCAGTCAGCTTTTTCCGGTGCTGAAGGCCGAAAACTTGTGTACCCGAATCGATGCCTTTGTAGAGAAAAGTGCATTCTCTCCAGAAGAAATTACCCCTTACTTGGAAAAAGCAAGCCAACTCGGCTTTGACCTCACGATCCATGCCGACCAATTCTCCTGTGGGGGATCCCAGGTAGCGGTTGCGCTTGGTGCCCGTTCAGCGGACCATTTGGAGGCTTCGGGGGAAACTGAAATTCAAGCCCTTGCCCAGTCCTCAACTGTGGCGGTGGCTTTGCCAGGCGCTTCCATCGGATTAGGAATGGCCTTTACGCCAGCACGCAAACTTCTGGACCAAGATGCTTCGTTGGCCATTGCATCAGATTGGAACCCCGGTTCCGCGCCCATGGGTGACTTGCTAACGCAGGCAGCCATCCTGGCCACCTTTGAGAAATTAAGCACGGCAGAAGTCCTTGCGGGAATCACGTTCCGTGCTGCAGCAGCCCTAGGCTTGACCGATCGAGGAAAATTGACCACTGGTCAATTAGCCGATTTTATCCTCTTCCCTACGGCTGATTACCGCGAAATCCTGTACCAGCAGGGAAAAATGAAACCGGTGGAGGTGTGGAAGAAAGGGGAAAATGTACTAAGTACAAGGTACTAAGTACCAAGTATGAATTGGGTTAGGACAAGAATTCTGCCAGCCGCAGGCAGATTCCAAAAAGAAGTGATGAATTCAAAAAAATGAAGACAATTAATCTAGCAGAATTACCCTTTTAGCAGTAACCAATACTTTGTACTTGGTACTTAGTACTTCGTACTTTCTACTTGATACTTGATACTAACTACTTGATACTGGATACTTTAAAATGCAATTCCAAACCCAAATCCGCAAAGGAATACCCAGCCAATTGCCGCCAAAGAAAGAGCGGACAGCGGGCATTTCCCATGCTCCCAAGCGCAAAGACCTGTTGTCGATTGACGAGAAAAAATTGGCATTACGGAATGCCTTGCGCTATTTCCCCAAAGAATGGCATGCCACTTTGGCTCCTGAATTTTTAGAGGAACTCCAAAATTATGGCCGCATCTACATGTACCGCTTTATGCCGGACTATGCGCTCAAGGCTAGACCCCTAGCGGAATACCCTTCTCAATGTGCCCAGGCAGCAGCGATCCAATTGATGCTACAGAACAACCTGGACCCGGCCGTGGCCCAGCATCCGGAGGAATTGATCACTTACGGAGGCAATGGAGCGGTATTTCAAAACTGGGCTCAGTACCTGCTCACCATGCGGTACCTGTCCGAAATGACCGAAGAACAGACGCTTCACCTCTATTCAGGGCATCCCATGGGACTTTTCCCCTCCTCTAAGGATGCACCACGCGTAGTGATCACCAATGGGATGATGATCCCCAACTACTCCAAACCGGAGGATTGGGAACGCTTCAATGCCCTCGGCGTCACCCAATACGGACAGATGACCGCAGGATCTTTCATGTACATTGGGCCTCAGGGCATTGTGCATGGCACCACCATCACGGTCATGAATGCCTTTCGAAAGAAATGGGGCCAAAGTCCCCCCAAAGGCAAACTCTTCCTCACCGCAGGTCTGGGTGGCATGAGCGGAGCCCAGCCCAAGGCGGGTAACATTGCGGGTTGCGTCACCCTTTGCGCTGAAATCAACCCTGCGGCGGCACACAAGCGACACGAGCAAGGATGGGTAGACGAACTCATCGATAACCTAGATCTCCTCGTAGCGCGCCTAAAAAAGGCCAAAGTTGACCTGGAAGTTGTTTCCATTGCCTACCTAGGCAATGTGGTAGACCTTTGGGAGCGATTGGATCAGGAAGAAATCCTGGTTGAACTCGGTTCGGACCAAACTTCCCTGCACAATCCTTGGGCTGGTGGATACTACCCGGTAGGCCTATCTTTCGAGGAATCAAACCGCCTCATGGTGGAAGATCCACAAGCCTTCAAAGAAAAAGTTCAGGAATCCCTTCGCCGTCAAGCTACAGCTATCAATAACCACTCGGCGAGAGGAACCTATTTCTTCGATTACGGCAATGCCTTCCTTCTCGAAGCCTGCCGTGCTGGGGCCGCAGTTGTAGGTGAACAAGGAAATGAATTCCGCTACCCGAGCTATGTGCAAGATATTTTGGGTCCGATGTGCTTTGATTATGGATTTGGACCCTTCCGTTGGGTTTGTACCTCTGGGAACCCCGAAGACTTACGTAAAACAGATCAACTAGCCGCAGAGGTACTGAAGGCACTTTTAGCCGTTGCTCCAGCTTCCATCGCCCAGCAATTGCAGGACAACCTCACTTGGATCCAGGAAGCAGAAAAGAACAAGTTGGTAGTTGGCAGCCAAGCACGCATCTTGTACGCAGATGCTGAGGGTCGGGCAAAAATCGCCTTGGCCTTCAATAAGGCCATCGCCTCAGGGCAGCTTTCCGCTCCTGTGGTCTTGGGAAGAGACCATCACGACGTGAGTGGAACCGATTCCCCCTACCGGGAAACGAGCAATATCTACGATGGCAGCAGATTTACGGCCGACATGGCAGTTCATAACGTGATTGGTGACAGTTTCCGAGGTGCCACCTGGGTATCTATCCATAATGGTGGTGGCGTAGGCTGGGGAGAGGTCATCAATGGAGGTTTTGGACTGGTCTTGGATGGTAGCGAAGCCGCAAGCCGAAAAGTACAATCCATGCTCTTCTTTGATGTGAACAATGGCATTGCTCGACGCGCCTGGGCGCGAAATAGCGGTTCAATCGAAGCCATACAGCGAGAGATGGACCGAAGCCCACAGCTTCAGGTAACTATGCCACAGCTCGTAGAAGATCAAATAATTGAAAGTCTAATCCTGTAATTTGGGCCTCGCCCCAAAAACAAAATAGAAGTCTATAATTTTTGTAGATTTGTAGACCACTAACCAAACCTATTGAGTCCCAATGAACTTACATCAAAACCCTTCACCTTCGCAATGGACCGGTAGAAAATCAAGTTTACCGGAATACTGGCACCAAGTGATTCAAAAACTGCCAGACTTAGCCTTTGAAGCGTCTGATGCAAAAAAGGTGGGCTTGATGGGCTACCCAGGTGAGGAAGGCGTGCGCCGCAACCAAGGCAGATTGGGTACAGTCGAGGGCCCTTCGGCAATTCGCAAGGTATTGGGGACTTTAGCCTATCACTTGCCAGAGAACCTCCCCATTCTTGACTATGGCGATATTTTTACTTGGGAGGGAGATTTGGAGGCCACGCATCGGGTGATTACCGACTTGACCTACCAACTCTTGAAGAGCAATCACTTTCCAGTTTGGCTGGGAGGAGGCCATGATTTGGCCTTTGCTCATGGGTCTGGCGTCCTCCAGTTTGCCCAAGAAAATGGCAAGAAACTAGGGATCATCAACCTGGATGCACACTTTGACTTGCGACCCTTGGTAGATGGAAAAGGACATTCAGGTTCCCCATTCTACCAGTTAGCAAGCAACTTTCCAAGCCAGTTTCACTACCTCGCACTCGGGATACAGCGGGCAGCAAATCCCAAGTCCCTTTTCCAGGCAGCTGAAAAATTGAACACCAAATTCTTGGTGATGGAGGATTTTCGTTTGCAACGATGGGAATACATTGAAGAGCAAATCAGCTGGTTTCTGGACCAGGTTGATGCCTTATACTTGAGTGTGGATTTGGATGGTTTTTCATCCGCCTACGCACCAGGAGTTTCCGCACCTTCGCCGATGGGATTTGATCCTGAAGTAGCCTTTAAAGTATTTGACTTGATTGGCAAAAGCAAAAAGTTAATCAGTTTGGATGTGGTGGAACTCAACCCTGCCTATGATCAAGACCTGGCCACTGCCCGGCTAGCTGCTCGCTGTGTGGAGTATGTTTTACGAAAGAATTTTGGGTGAGGGAAAGCAGATACGATAGGTTTCTAAAATTTGGAGGTTAATTCGTTAAAAATCCCCCTAGCCCCCTTAATAAGGGGGAGTCAAATCTTAGCTCGCATCCAACATTAACTATAAAACAAGTTTCTTGGGTTACCCATATCTGCTAAGAATCAAGTTGGTGCTACTCCCCCTTGACAAGGGGGTTAGGGGGATTTCTAAAGATTTAAAAAGAATGGATTTAATCTAAAATTTTAAGCACTTTTTAACTAAAAAAACTGCCAAAAAAAGAGCCTAATTTTCTGAAGTTAGGCTCTTTTTTACTTTAATTAAATTAGGGTATCCATTTGATTTTCTTGAAATTAGGCTTTCTCTTTTCAAGAAATGCATTACGCCCTTCTTGGGCTTCTTCGGTCATGTAGGCAAGGCGGGTTGCCTCTCCTGCAAATACCTGTTGGCCTACCATACCGTCGTCGGTGAGGTTCATCGCAAACTTGAGCATCTTGATGGAAGTGGGTGATTTGGCAAGGATTTCCTGTGCCCATTCGAAAGCAGTATTTTCTAAGTCGGCATGTGGAATTACAGCATTGACCATGCCCATATCCATGGCTTCCTGAGCAGAATAATTCCTTCCCAAAAAGAAGATTTCTCGGGCCTTCTTCTGCCCGACCATTTTGGCCAAATAGGCAGATCCATAGCCCCCGTCAAAGCTGGTGACATCCGCATCGGTTTGCTTGAAAATAGCATGCTCGGCACTGGCCAAGGTCAGGTCGCACACAACGTGCAAACTATGTCCCCCCCCTACTGCCCAGCCCGGAACGACAGCTATCACTACCTTGGGCATAAAGCGAATCAAACGCTGTACTTCCAAGATATTCAAACGGTGGTAGCCATCCTCTCCTACATAGCCTTGGTGGCCTCTGGCGCGCTGATCTCCACCCGAGCAAAAGGCCCATTTTCCATCCTTGGAAGAAGGCCCCTCTCCGGAAAGCAAGATCACTCCGATGGAGGTATCTTCCTGTGCATCGTAGAATGCATCGTACAGTTCAGCGGTAGTTTTGGGCCGGAAGGCGTTCCGTACCTCTGGACGATTAAATGCGATGCGCGCGACGCCATCGCACTTTTTATAGGTGATGTCTTCGTATTCCTTGGCTGTAATCCAGTTAATCATGATCGTTTGATTTAAAAATCACATTTTTGTGCAAGTTAACCGAAGCGTTCGAAATTTGTTAGTACTCTAATTCCCTTTTGCTAGTCCAATTCGCGCATGTTCCAACTACGCTACCAGACCTATCATTTAAGCAGCACCCAATCCGACCTTCCAGACTTAGAGGAGCTGCCTGAATTTGCTCAGGAGGCCTTTAGCTTCTGCAAGGACTGGCTAGCTGGAAAGGATCGCTTTGTGCAGGCTACCTCTGGCTCTACTGGAGTACCCAAACTTCAGGAAATCACTCGGCAGCAACTGATGGCTAGTGCTACCGCTACAGGGGCATTTTTCGGCGTAAATTCAAAATTTAAACTGCTGTGTTGCCCCAACCCTGCCTACATCGCGGGAAAGATGATGCTGGTGCGGGCGCTGGTTTGGGACTGTGAAATCACCCTCGTAGAACCCAATTCAGATCCAGTGGCATCGCAAGAGGAACCTTTTGATCTGGTGGCTATGGTACCCTTGCAGGTAGAAACAAGCCTTTCCTCCCCATCCAGCCTCAAAAAACTTAAAGCCATCCAAACGGTATTGATAGGTGGAGCCCCACTCTCCGATTCCTTGCACAAAGCTTTGAGCAAGGAAGGCATTGCGGCCTGGCAGACCTTTGGCATGACTGAAACGGTCTCACACATCGCGTTGGCTCCCATAGGAACTGGAGAATTGATTTACGAAGCCCTACCTGGGGTAGAAATTGGTGTGTCAGAAAACCAATGCCTTTGGATCCAATCGCCTATGAGCGGAGCTGAAAAAATAAAAACAAACGACAGTATTGAACTTCGGTCAAAAAATACTTTTGTGTGGCTAGGCAGGGCGGATTTTGTGGTGAATTCTGGAGGAATCAAGCTTTTTCCCGAACAGTTGGAGAAAAAAATCAATTCTTGGATGTCTGAAAGGTATCCGGGAGTGTCCTATTTCTTTTTTGGAGAGGCGGATGATCGGCTAGGACAGCGCTTGGTGCTGCATGTGGAAGGAGAAGCGTCACAATTAAACCTTGAATCCCTGGAAAAGGAGCTGAAGAAACTTTTAGGCAAGTTTGAAGTTCCAAAAAAGATCAACATACTACCCCAATTTACGTACACAGAAACTGGGAAGATCAACAGACTGGTAACCGCCAAACAACCATGAAATACCTCCTTCTATTCCTTGTCTTCTGTTCTTGTTCTATGGTATCCGCACAGACCACCAGCTCCATTCAGATCCAAATTCAGGGGGCTAGCAGTGATAAAGGGATGATTCGAGTTTTGCTTTTTTCAGGGGGCAAAGGATTTCCTGACCAGGTGGGTCAAGCGGCAAAGAGTTTTTCCCTTCCTCCAAAAAATCAACAAGTAGCCTTCACAATAAATGATCTGGCTCCAGGAACTTATGCGCTTGCAGTCATTCACGATCAGGATAGCAATGGCAAATTGAGCAGCAATGCAGTGGGGTATCCCATCGAAAAGTTTGGCTTTTCCAACAATCCCAAGGTTTATTTCAGCCCCCCCTCTTTCGAAAAAGCGGCTTTCCCTCTAGGAAAAACCCCAGTCAAGGTTTCCATTAGCCTACGCTAATCGATATTCCGAAGCCAACCCGTGATGGAGATTCGTTCTTTCTGGGTTGGCATGACCTCGTGAGGAATCTCTTCACTCAAAAACACCACGAGCCTTCCCCCTACTGGTAGCACATCTTCTATCCGTTCGCTGCCATCTTCCTGGGGGAAATACATACGCAACTGTCCTCCATCCGCTTCCGTCCAGGCATCGTTGAGGTACAAGATGACTGTCACGATGCGGTGCGGTACGGCATGAAACTGATCCAAGTGGCGCTTGTAAAAAGATCCGATGGGATAGCGTGCAAAGTGGCCTTCAAATGATTTTAATCCCAAGAAACAGCGACGATTGAGCACCTGCTTCAGTTCCTCTATTTTCTCCCAAAAAACCACCTGCAAAGGGCTTAATGCAGTTGGATCCATCCAGAGCACCTCATCACTTCGAATTTCGGCACGTACCTGCTTCTGATCTCCCTTTCCTACAGCTGCTTTCTTAAATTGACCCTGATTCAATAAATCGGTTTGTTCCTTCAAAAGGGCCTTTCGGTACGATTGGTCGACAAAATCATCTACAACGACGTAGGAATTTTGGTAAATGGCTTGACTGATGTAATCGAGTTGGTCTTCCATAGATGGCGGCTTGGGCAGGCAAAATAACCAGTTAAATCCCTAAAAAACCATACTTTTGTGAAAAGCTACACCGATGAGTTTACATCCCACTACCACAGGACTTGTGTTGGAATACGATTCAGGAATTGTTCCTCCACCGTTCAGTCATGTATTTCGGCTTGCCTTGGATTGGTCCAAGGGCAACTTAAGTGCCCAACTTGACCTGCATTACACCGATCGGGAGGAACTCACGGAACAAGAAATTTTTGACGAGGGCTTTACTTTGGAGGATGATTACCGCTACCAGGGCAATGTGCCTTCGGTATGGATTGGGCCAATCAAGCAACTCCTGCAGTCGAGTCGTTGGACCAAAAAAGGGATAGATGAGGGAGGAATTACCTTGACGCCCATTGAAGGAAGCAAAAGCGAAGGTTTGAAGATTCCTTCCAACCAAGAAGAATGGCAGCTGATGGCCCAGGACCTCATTCAGGCCATTTACGAGCTCGAAAAGAAAGAGGCTCCGCTGACTATTCAGTATAGAAAAGTAGAGCGAGAGTTAATCACGGACCTGAGTTTAACCATCCATTTCTCGAACCGGGAGGCAGTGATCCTCCGCTCAGATGTTTCCAAGAAGATTTCCTGGGAAGGAGCCATTGACTTGATGAAATTCGTTTTTATGCCCGACTACCGCTACGAACAAGCCAAAGATAGCCCGGGGAATAAACGAGGGTCCTACATCGAATGTGGGGATGGCTTTTGGCACGAACTTGGCAAAGGCGTGGTCAACAGCCATGCTTCGGTAGATGCAGTAGGCAAAATCAAAGCAGGCTTTGATCGCTTGCTGGATGCCAACTAAGGTTCCCAAGAAACTTTACCCCCATCCTGAACTAGAATTCCTGCTGAATTAGCCGGTAATTCGCTTCAAATCCGCGTGAATATCTCGAATCATCTCTCCCAGGTCCTCCAGGTTCAGAGGCTTCTTTTTGTCCCCAGGGTTGGGAAAGTCCGTACTGATAAATGCCTTGGCCTCCCATACTTCCAGTACCTCTTCGGCACGCACTTCGTATGGCTTGTAAACCTCGTTGTCCGAAACCAAAAATAATTTCCCGTTTTCCGCCAGGTAGTTGAACACCCGTTTGTACACCACACCTTCAGTTTGGGTGACCAAAACGTAGGTTCTCCC
>CAMCBC010000049.1 GCA_945872775.1 Spirosoma fluviale
AAAGTCTTGCATATTCGCGAGAAGGCCTGGGAAAATTTGACTGAAAAAGATTTCCTGGAGTTCAAGCGCATCCTCAACACCATTTACCACAACTTGGACGATCAAACATAAAGAGGCAACAGGGAGTTAGTCCCCAAGGTTCCTCAAACTAAACCACCATTTATCCAGTAAACGGACACATGAACACCTCCACAATACACACTGATCTATGCATCATCGGCGCAGGCCCGGTAGGTTTATTTGCAGTTTTTGAAGCAGGCCTTCTCAAAATGAGATGCCACCTCATCGATGCCTTGCCTCAGATTGGTGGGCAACTTTCTGAAATTTATCCTCAGAAACCCATCTACGACATCCCGGGATACCCAGAGATCAAAGCCCAAGACTTGGTGGATAACCTGATTGAGCAGGCTAAACCATTTAATCCCACTTTCACCTTGGGAGAGCGCGTGGATTTGCTCAACAGACAGGAGGATGGCAGCTTTATCGTGACCACCAGCGACAAGACCGAGGTGCATGCCAAGGTCATCATCATTGCTGGAGGATTGGGTTGCTTCGAGCCTAGAAAACCCGTCTTGACCAACCTGGAAGCCTTTGAAGGAAAAGGCATTCACTACATGGTGAAGAATCCAGAAACCTTCCGTGACAAAAAAGTGGTCATCGCAGGGGGTGGGGATTCGGCTTTGGATTGGACCATTTTCTTGGCCAATGTAGCGGAGCGCGTGACTTTGGTTCACCGTAACGAAACTTTCCGTGGCGCACCTGATTCGGCTTCCAAGGTATTTGATCTTGCTCAACAAGGGAAGATCGATTTGATTCTTTCTGCCAACTTGAAGGAAGCAAGTGGAAATGACCGCCTCGAAAAAGTAATTTTAGAAGACAAGGACAACCAAGAAATCGTTTTGGATGCAGATTACTTAATTCCTTTGTTTGGCCTTTCTCCCAAACTAGGCCCAATCGCCGACTGGGGACTCAGCATCGACAAAAACGCAATCGAGGTAGACACCCGCGATTACTCCACCGGCGTGGAGCGCATCTATGCCATTGGGGACATCAATACTTACCCAGGAAAGTTGAAACTCATCCTTTGCGGCTTCCATGAGGCGGCGATCATGATGCACTCGGCCTTCAAATACGTGTACCCAAACCAAAAACTAAGTTTTAAATACACCACCGTGAACGGGGTAAACGCATTCTAAGACCTTATGGAACTCATCAAATTTACCGTAGAAGACCAACAAGGTGCACGCCAAGAAGTAGAAGCTCCTACAGATATGGGCCTCAGCCTAATGGAAATTCTTAAAGCTTCCGAATACCCAATTTTGGCTACCTGCGGCGGTATGGCACTTTGTGCAACTTGCCATGTAGAAATCTTGGAAGGCCAAGCCGGCCTAGGAGATGCTACAGATGTGGAGCTGGACCAACTTGAAAACCTTCCCGAATACTTCCCTACTTCTCGTTTGGCTTGCCAGATTCGCATTGGGGACCAGCTGGAAGGTGCGGTCATCAAACTTCGAGGAGAAGACGTGGTTTAATCCCCTTTTCATTCTGTCGAAAGACAATTTAGCCCCTTGCCTGCATCGGGCTATTTTTTTTTTAAATTCGTGTAGCGAAAGACCAACTCCTATCGTTCTGAGAAAAAAACAAAAACTATGAAACGCATCGCTATTTTTTTGATCGCCTTGCTAGTTGTCTCTTGTGAACTAGCCATCAATGAACCTCTACTTGTTTCCGAAGAGGAGCTAATCAAGGCACAAGCGGAAATCATCCGCCTTGCTGAGTCTGTACCCTGCACCAATGCATCGGAATGGAAATTTACCCCCATGGGAAGCAAAGCTTGTGGAGGTCCTGCCCGGTACATCGCCTACCACCAAAGTGTAGAACGTGAATTTTTAGACCTGGTGGAGCGCTTTACCCCGCTTCAAAAAGCGTACAATGAAAAAAATAATGTCATTTCAGATTGCCTGTTGGTCGGTCCTCCAAGAACCATCCAATGCGAATCCAACAAAGCCATTCTCGTGTATTGATTTTTTGATGTGCTCCTGATTCCTACTTTTCCTCAGGTACCCCATTTTTTCTTGGTCGGCCAATTGGCCAACCAATTTTTTTTTTCAAGAATTAACGGATTGAAGTTCGATTACCGGCTCAAAAAAAGCGGTTATTCTTCCTGGAGTAATTAATTCAGAATTTCACAGGCAGCTTCGGAAAGGATTGTTCCAGGTCCAAAAACAGCAATACCCCCCCCTTTTTTCAAAAAGTCATAGTCCTTGGTTGGAATTACTCCCCCAGCCACTACGCGAATATCCGAGCGGCCCAAATTCCGCAAGCAAGAGATCAATTCCGGAATTGGTAAGATTGCGGATAATCAAATTGTTTTTTTTTGAAATTTGTGTAGCGAAATCCCAAGTGCCTTCGTTCTTAGAAAAAAACAATAAAAACTATGAAACGCATCACTATTTTTCTGATCTCCCTGCTAGTTGTCTCTTGTGAACTAGCCATCAATGAACCTCTACTTGTTTCCGAAGAGGAGCTAATCAACGTACAAGCGGAAATCATCCGACTTGCTGAGTCTGTACCTTGCACCAATGCATCCGAATGGAAAACTACCCGTATGGGCAACAAAGCCTGCGGAGGCCCTGCGAGCTACATTGCCTACCATCAAAGTCTGGAACGTGAATTTTTAGACTTGGTCAACCGCTTCAACGCACTGGAAAAAGAGTACATTGAAAAAAATAACCTTATTTCGGACTGTAAGATGTTGGTAGTCCCACCGGTAGGAGTTCGCTGCGAAAAGGACAAGCCAGTTTTAATCTATTGATTTTTTGATGTGCTCCTGATTCCTTCTTTTCTTCAGGCACCCCATTTTTCCTTGGTCGGCCAATTGGCCGACCAATTTCTTTTTCAAGAATTAAGCGGATTGCAAGTTCAGCTCCTAAGGAGTTGTTATTCTTCCTGGAGTAATTGATTCAGAATTTCACAGGCTGCTTCGGAAAGAATCGTTCCAGGTCCAAAAACAGCCACTACCCCCTCTTTTTTCAAAAAGTCATAGTCCTTGGCTGGAATTACTCCCCCAGCCACTACACGAATATCGGAGCGGCCCAAATTCCGCAAGCAAGAAATCAATTCTGGAATTAACGTTTTGTGCCCAGCCGCCAAAGAAGATACGCCCACTAGGTGCACATCATTTTCTACCGCCTGCTCAGCCACCTCTTGAGGAGTTTGAAACAAGGGCCCAATATCCACATCGAAGCCCAGGTCGGAGAATCCAGAAGCAATCACCTTGGCTCCTCGATCGTGGCCATCTTGCCCCATTTTTGCCACCAGGATACGAGGTCTTCGTCCCTCCAATTGGGCAAAACTATCTGAAAGTCGCTGGGCTTCTACAAATGATTTCTGCTGTTTCACTTCTGCTGCATATACCCCGCTGATGGATTGGGTTTGGGCTTTGTGACGCCCAAAGGCCTGCTCCATCGCGAAGGAGATTTCACCTAAAGTAGCTCTTTTTCTGGCTGCAACTAAAGCCAAGGCGAGTAAATTTCCTTCCCCAGAGGCTGCAGCCTCCCGAATTTGTTCTAAAATCAGGGTGACTTCCTCCTGATTTCGCTCACTTTTCACCTGCTTCAAACGCAGAATTTGAGAATCCCGAACCGAATGATTGTCTACTTCCAAGAGTTCTAGTTCGGTCTTTTCAGCAACGCGGTAACGGTTGACCCCAACGATGATATCTTTGCCTCCATCGATTCTTGCCTGCTTTTTGGCTGCAGCTTCCTCGATCCGAAGTTTGGGCAGCCCCGTTTCAATGGCTTTTGCCATCCCACCCAATTTCTCCACCTCTTCAATTAAGGTCCAGGCTCTTTTCGCTAGCTGATCGGTCAGGTACTCCACATAATAGGAGCCTCCCCAAGGATCGACTACCTCCGTAACACCTGTCTCCTGCTGCAACACCAGTTGCGTATTCCGGGCAATTCGCGCCGAAAAGTCAGTTGGCAAGGCGATGGCCTCATCCAGTGAATTCGTATGCAAAGACTGCGTATGTCCCATGACTGCCGCCAAGGCTTCCATGGCGGTGCGGGTTACGTTATTGAAGGGGTCCTGCTCGGTGAGGGACCAACCGGAGGTTTGACAATGCGCGCGCAAAGCCAAGGATTTAGGATCTTTGGGACCAAACTGGTTCACCAGCTTAGACCAAAGCAAGCGCCCCGCACGAAGCTTCGCGATTTCCATAAAATAGTTCATCCCTACTCCCCAGAAAAAGGAGAGCCGGGGAGCAAAATCATCAATCGCTAAGCCTGATTTTAGGCCAGTGCGAAGGTATTCCAAACCATCCGCTAGGGTGTAAGCCAATTCCAAATCGGCCGTAGCCCCTGCCTCTTGCATGTGGTAGCCGGAGATGGAGATGGAGTTGAACTTGGGCATGTGCTTGGAGGTAAAGGCAAAAATATCGCCAATCAACCGCATGCTCGCTTGAGGAGGATAGATGTAGGTGTTCCGCACCATAAACTCCTTGAGAATGTCATTTTGGATGGTTCCAGCGAGTGCCTCCGCAGGTACACCTTGCTCTTCTGCTGCCACGATGTAAAAGGCAAGAATAGGAATCACCGCCCCATTCATGGTCATGGAAACGGAGATTTGATCCAAGGGAATCTGGTCAAACAGAACCTTCATGTCTTCGACTGTATCGATTGCCACACCAGCCTTGCCTACATCTCCTTGTACTCGTGGGTGATCGGAATCGTAGCCTCGGTGCGTAGCCAAATCAAATGCTACCGAAAGCCCTTTCTGCCCACCTGCCAAATTGCGACGATAAAATGCATTGGATTCTTCCGCAGTGGAGAAACCGGCGTATTGACGAATCGTCCAGGGTCGTTGAAGATACATGCTGGCATAGGGCCCCCTCAAGAAAGGAGCAATGCCTGCGGTAAAATGCAACTCACGCAATTGAGCGATTGCTTCGGGATCAAATTGATCTGGAATCACTACCTGCTCAGGAGCCTCCCAGCTGCTGCTCGGAACTGTAGCTGCCTTGGCGGCAAGGTTCGATTTCCATTGGTTAAAATCTGGTCTCATTGCGGATCGAGGGTTAAGCTTTCAACCAAATAAGTAGCCCGAGTAGGCTTGAGCTCGTGGGTGCCTTCCTCAAAGGGAGTGAATGGGCTGTTGTAAGTCAAGGAGGCAGGAGCGGCATAGGAATTGGCTCCAACTTTTACGCGAGCTTTGTCTAGAACTTCTCCCTGAATTTTGGCGCGATGCGTTTTCACACGTGCCTGTAACTTTCCGGATTGACAGGACTTCCACCAGCCTCCTTCTTGTTCCAGCAAGGCCAGGGAAGCTTGGGTTTCTTTAACCAAGTCAGCAACTAAATTTTCCAGGAAATAAGAACCAGCGGCAGGGTCTTGGACCTTGTCCAAATAGGCCTCTTCTTTCAAAATAGCAGACACATTTCGAGCGATTCGGCGTTCTTGGGTTGATGCATTTTCCTCTTCCAAAGGCCTCACCCAAAGCACATTGGCACCTCCCAAAACTGCTGAAAGCGCTTGGTAGGTTTGGCGAATTGGATTCGTATGGATATCCAAAATGGATTGGGACCAGCGGGAAGTTTGACAAAAAAGAATGAGTTCCTGCTCCTCCAAGGCCACCTGATACAACAAGGCAAACTCACGTACCAGCTGCCGGAATGCAAGTTGTCGGGCTACCTCTCCAAAATGATGCTCCCCTACTGAACTTTCCAAAAACAGGTTGTCAAACACTAGCATAGGATCACAAGACACTCGGTCCAAAATCTCCACCAATTCCCCCAACCCAAAGGTGAGCGCATCAATGGGATTTGACCCTGACTCTGTGTACCGGGAAGTTTGGATGCAAAAGGCCTTAAAGTTAATATAGCCCTCGGTCAACTCCAGGAGCTCTTCCAAAAGTTCAACTCCTAGGCCAAGCTCCTGCTGCTGATCAAATACCAAATCGGATGGACTCCATAAAATCCCCCCTTGAATCAGTGCCGGATCCACCGCTAGACTGTCAACCCAAGACTGAAAAAGCTGCAAAGCTGAAACTGGATTTCCTAGCGGAAGCAAATAAATTGAAATGTATTGAGGAAGTACGCCCTCCAAAAGTTCCTGGAGATCTTCAGTACCCTGGAGAGGCAACACCAAACCATCCGCTCCATTTTCTAAGGCAAGAAGGAGGTCTGCATTCGTATCGTTTGCCAGCACAGTGACTACATTGGTCCAAAGGCGCGGAGGCATGCCTGGAAATTCGGAAGGGGCATGAAACCTGCGCTGCTTTACAGGATGTCCTAAATCTTCGAGGGCATACAGGGGCTGCAGGGGAAGGGTATCCCAGAGATTGCTGCCCAAATCCTGAGCCTCTCCCTTGCCTTTCAGGTCTGCTGTGGCTTGCCGCAACCAGTCCGCTTTGGTACTGTTGGGGAATTCTGAAAATAAGTCCTGCTCCATAAAAATAGTTGTGCACTAGAGAAAGTCAAAATTAACCAATCCATGACAAAAAGCTCCGAAAGGAGGAAACAAATACGAAAGAGGAAAGGGTTTAGGCCCCTTAGCGCTTATTTACGGAATTTTAATTGGTTCTAGATCCTAAACTCAAACTTTTTAGTGTTTCATTGTAATATTTTTAATCTTAAATTTTTGTCAATTATTGAAATAACCAAATTTGAATTGGATAAAAACATTAAAAAAAACAGCAATCCTTTCTTCCTGAATTTTTTATTTAAGTTAATTTTTCACAATTTTGACACCCCCTTTGTCAACCTTTGACATGAGTGTGAATCCTATATCTTCAGAATGAGTTCAGAAGCCAATGCTGTATGGAGTGAATGCTTGCGTGTTATCGAACAACACGTCAATGAGCAGAGCTATTCCACCTGGTTTAAGCCCATTCTTCCAGTAAAGCTAGAGGGCACCACACTCACCATTCAGGTTCCAAGTCAATTTTTCTACGAGTGGCTCGAGGATAACTACGTCGAAGAGCTCAAGTTAGCCATCAAAAATACCTTAGGTGCCGCTGGCAGACTCGAATATGCGGTGGTTGTGGACAAGGGCAACCCAAGCAATCAACCCTATGTGGTTTCTTTTCCGCAGGGAAATGCTACTAACAAAAAAGGCAGTACAAATGCCACCGAGGTGAAGACCCCATTTGAAATGCAATCCTTGGATGCGGGACTCCTTACTCAGAGTAACCTGAATCCAAATTATACTTTTATAAGCTACATCGAAGGCGATTGCAACCGACTCGCTCGATCTGCAGGATTTGCAGTTGCAAGTAAGCCGGGCATCACTTCCTTCAACCCCTTGATGGTGTATGGAGGGGTAGGTTTGGGAAAAACCCACTTGGTGCAAGCCATTGGCAACGAAATCAAAAATGGACCTGGAGAAAAATTTGTGCTCTACGTGTCTTCTGAAAAGTTTGTGAACCAATTCATGGATTCCATCAAGGATGGCAACGTGAAGAACTTCACCAATTTTTACATGCAAGTGGATGTATTGATCATCGATGATATCCAGTTTTTGGCGGGCAAGGACCGGACACAGGAAATGTTCTTCCACATTTTTAATCACCTCCACCAAAACAAAAAGCAGATCATCATGACTTCTGACTGTCCTCCACGGGACTTAAAAGGTCTAGAAGAGCGATTGCTATCTCGATTTAAGTGGGGGCTGACGGCCGATCTTCAAATGCCAGATTTTGAAACTCGTGTGGCCATTATCCGTCGTAAAATGGAATCCGAAGGGATCAACATTCCAGATACGGTAGTCGAGTACCTCGCCTATTCGGTAGACACCAATGTGCGCGAATTGGAAGGAATTCTAATTTCATTGATTGCACACGCGTCCCTCAACCGAGTAGAGATCAGCCTGGAACTGGCGAAGTCCATCATCAAGAATTTCATCAAGGATATTGAAACGGAGGTTGGAATTGACTTTATCCAAAAGGCGGTTGCCGATTACTACGGTATCCAAGTGGAGGAACTGAAGGACAAGACCAGAAAAAAAGAAATTGTAATTGCTCGACAAGTGTCGATGTATTTCTGCAAAGATTTCACCAACCATTCTTTAAAGTCCATTGGCTACCATTTTGGAGGCCGTGACCACAGTACGGTGATTCATGCCATCCAAACGGTCAATGACATCATGGAAACGGACACCTCTTTCCGCAATGCAGTCAATGAACTGAAGAAGAAATTCAAGATGCGCTCTTATTGAGTGGCATTTTTATCTTTTCTACCCCTACTATTTTTTGGATAAAAACAGGGCTACCGCCTGTTGCGCGAGCATACTGGAACTTAGTTGCCCAGATTGAACGGCAGGCTTTTCCCGTTCCAAGGTTTCCTTCACTCCGGGATGATTTAAAAATGCACGACCCAATAATTCATGGATCTGATCTTCCAACCAGGTCAGTCGCTGCAGTCCTCTAATTGTTTCCCAATTCCCTGAGCCTTTCATCTGCTCTTGGTAAGAAACTAAAATCGATTCCAATTCCTCCAATCCCAATCCAGTCACCGAAGATCCAAGAAGCAATTTGGGAGCCCAGCCCTTCTCGGTTGGAGGCAATAGATGCACGGCATTTTGGTAGGCTACCTTGGCTTGAGCCGCTAAATCCATATTGTCCCCATCAGCCTTGTGAATCAAAAAGGCATCGGCCATCTCCACAATGCCCTTCTTGATTCCCTGCAATTCATCCCCTGCCCCAGCAAGCAGCAGCAACAGGAAAAAATCAACCATACTTTTCACAGCCGTTTCACTTTGCCCAACCCCTACAGTTTCGACCAAAATCAAATCAAAGCCAGCAGCTTCACAGAGGAGAATAGCCTCTCGGGTTTTTCCTGCCACCCCTCCCAAGGTGCTACTAGAAGGACTAGGTCGGATAAATGCACGCTTATCTAGCGCCAGACGTTCCATTCTCGTTTTATCACCAAGAATACTTCCTTTAGAAAGAGAGCTGCTGGGATCGACAGCCAAGACGGCAACTTTCTTGCCCGCATCTAAAAGTCTCCCTCCAAACACTTCAATAAAACTACTTTTCCCTACCCCAGGCACGCCTGTCACCCCGATTCGGAAGGAATTCCCCGTATGAGGCAATAGCTCTTGAATCAGAGCGGTGGCCAACTCCTGATCTGCAGGAAGACCACTCTCCACTAGGGTAATGGCCTGCGCAAGGAGTACCCGATCCCCGGCCAAAATACCGGCCTTGAATTCCGCTAGCGTTCGTCTAGTTCTCATGGGGTAAGCATTTCAAGTTGTTGTTCGCCCATCGGAGTTTTTTCATACTTCGCAAAAAGATGGGAACGCAAAAGTTTGGGAAAATACGGACTTTCTGGCGATAGCACCACCGGTTCCTTCCAGGATTCCCCAACAAAAAATACCAGGGTACGCCCGTACTTGGTATGTGGAAGTAGGTCAGCAAAGGATTTAAGAACTTTTGGATCTTGCTCCTTGGTTCGAAAGGCATACACCCTGAGAATGGGTCCGGTATTGTTTTCATTTCTGAAATAGCCAATCTCCTCAAATTGATCTTGGTAGTCCGCTACCCCTTTGCCAGAAAAACTTTCCTTGACAATAAGCCCCAGCACCCCCAAGACGATGGTACCGATAAATATTACGAGCCATTGATTCCTTTTCAAAAATTTTCGAGGGTTTGTAGGGTGAAGCCCTTAATTTAGCCTAAAATTTTGACAATGGGATTCGAATACGTCAAGGCGCTGCACCTCATTTTTATAGTTACCTGGTTTGCAGGTCTTTTTTACATCGTCCGCCTGTTTATTTACCAAACCGAAGCCCTCGAAAAGCCCGAACAGGAACGTCTCATTCTGAAGCCGCAACTCGACCTGATGGCCCGCAGGTTGTGGTACATCATCACCTGGCCCTCGGCTGTGCTCACCCTAATTTTTGGCTATTGGGTACTGACTTACCGCTGGGGATACCTGCAACAAGAATTTATGCAAGCCAAATTGATCTTTGTCTTGCTCCTCTACGTATACCACGGCTACAGCCAGGTGCTATTCAACGAATTGCAAGCAGGCAAGGCGCGCTGGAGCTCCACCCAACTTCGGTTATGGAACGAACTATCCACCCTTTTGCTCTTTGCCATCGTCTTTCTCATCGTTCTCAAAAACACCCTAAGTATGGTTTGGGGAATGTTGGGCTTGGTGGGTTTGTCTCTTGTGCTCCTACTTGCCATCAAGCTGTATAAAAAATATAGAACCAACTAAGCCCCATGAAAAAACTTCTACTCCTCCCGCTAATTGCCTTGGCTATTTCTTGTGGTGCTCCTTCCGAAAAAACCAGCGAAGTAGCAGAATTACCCATACTTGGGGAGCGCTACGTGGATGACAATCAAGATACAGTCTACCATAGCATTGCGGATTTTACCTTCGCCAATCAAGTAGGAGACACGATCCGCAAGGAAGATATGGCAGGCAAAATCTATGTGGCCGACTTCTTTTTCACCACCTGCCCTACCATCTGCCCCGTAATGAAAAAGGAAATGCTTCGGGTATACGAGCAATTTAAGGGAGAACCCAATTTTCGAATCCTAAGCCATAGCATCGATCCTACCCACGATACCCAAGCGGTGCTCAAGGACTACGCGGAAAAATTAGGCGTGCCGGATGCTGCTACCTGGAATTTCTTGACAGGAGACCAGGAAAAAATCTTTGAGATTGGCCAAACTAGCTATTTGACTACGACCATGGCCGATGACATGGAACCGGGAGGATTTTTGCACAGCGGAGCTTTCTTACTTGTGGATCAGGAGGGAAGAATTCGTGGCGTATATGACGGAACCAAAACCGAACAAGTAGACCGATTACTTGCTGATATCCCCAAATTGCTTAAACCGTGAGACTACTTGCTGCTACATTAATTTTTGGTCTTTTTAGCGCTTCTTGTGCCCCCAAAGCAAGTTCGGGAGAAAATAGCCTAGCTCAAATTTCAGATGCGAAGGTGCTACAGTTTGCTATTCCTGGCAAGGAGCTCTATGAAAATTACTGCGCCAACTGTCACCAAAAAGATGGGACTGGTTTAGGAAAACTCATTCCTCCACTTCGAGATGCGGACTACTTCAAGGCCGACATCCACCGAACTGTGTGGATCATGAAGCATGGGAAAGCCGGTGAAATTTTAGTCAATGGACAGGTCTACAATCAAGCCATGCCTGCCAATCCAAATCTCAGCCCACTGGACCTGGCACAGATCACCACCTACTTGTACAACAGTTGGGGGATGAACGAAGGGGTCATCGATGCTCCTCTAGTAGAGCAGTACCTGAGAAACCCACCCGCAGAAAATTAATCCTTCAACTGGGTACCTGCTTGCTCCAAGGCGGCTTTGATGCCCGCATTGACTTGATTGACTTTCACTAGTTGCTCATCTAGGTAGGTTTTGATTTCCTCTGGAGTTTTTCCTTCCTCCTCTAGCGAATACTGACGCATCCAAACAAACATTCCCTCATGAGCCTGATTGAGCTGTGCAGCAAGCGTTCGCATACCTTCAATTTCGGCAGTAGCCGTGCTGTCCTGAGCAAAAAGGCTGTCTGCTTGTGCCAAGGCTTTCTTTTCCAAAGACATGAGCTGCCCGATTTTGGGCATCACCTCGTCATGAACCCCTATAATTTGTGCACGCATCTCCTTGTTTGCCTCAATCAATGGATTGGCACAAGACAGCACTAAAAAAGCTAGAAAAAGGATCAAGGAAGCAGAAAATAGTTTCATGGGAGTAAAGGATTGGTTAACTAATTTTAAATTTAAAAAAGAAACTGGGCACTTTAGCAAAGCCAATGTGAATTTAAGTCCCTAATTTTGATTACTGACTAGAACGCTATGAAACCATTCTGTTTTGCCGATGGGGAAATCATTCCCGCCCAAGATGCTCGCCTCCATCCTGCCGACTTGGCAGTAATCCGAGGCTATGGTATTTTTGATTTTTTCCGCACCCAAGAATACAAGCCTGTGTTTCTGGAAGATTACCTAGATCGCTTTATCGGCTCTGCAGCAAAAACCTTTTTGCCACTCGCTTATTCTCGGGAGGAACTTCGTGCCATCATTTCGGAGTTGATCCAAAAAAATGATCTGGAGCAAGGGGGTATTCGAATGGTGTTGACCGGTGGCATTTCTGAAAACCACTTCTCTCCTGCAACAGGTAAACTTTTTATGTTTGGAGAAGAATTGAGTTTCCCTTCTGAAGAAAAATACCAGAATGGAGTCAAGCTGCTTAGCGTAGAATATGTTCGGGCCATTGCCGACATCAAGACCACCAATTATACGCTACCAGTTTGGCATAGCATGCAGTGGAATGCTCAGGGAGCAGAAGATGTAATCTACCACTGGGACGGACAGGTAAGTGAAAGTTCGCGGAGTAATTTTTACATCGTCAAAGATGGGATCATCTCCACCCCAGACAAACACATTTTGATGGGCATCACCCGAAAGCATTTGCTGGATGAGGCGGGCAATGTGCAGGTGCGCCCTATTTCACTAGATGAAGTTTGGGAAGCAGATGAAGCCTTTATCTCAGCCACCACGAAGATTTTGTTGCCTATCACGCAGATCGACGATCGGAAAGTGGGTTCTGGAAAAGTAGGGAAAGTCAGTCTGGACTTATTGGAAAAGTTTCGCGATCGCGAAAAAGCCTATCTACAGGGAAATAAATAAAACACACAATTTGCATTACTGCTAGTTGATATCGAGGGTCACAATTCGTCGACAGGTGATTGAAAAACTGAATTAAATCGCTAACTTCTAACAGCGATCAAAATTTAAAACTACTTTTTTAAGTGGACAGCACCTGAAAAGAAAGACCTTTCAGCTTGTTCTGTTTTTTTCTGAATTGCTAGCTCAAATAGATTTTGGCAGCAAACGCCAATAAAAATTAAAAACAGCCTTTGATGAACAGCGAAATTCTCATCTACCAAAACTCGGACGGCAACATTAAAATTGATGTGCGCTTAGAGGAAGAAACTGTTTGGTTGACCCAAGACCAAATGGCAGCAATGTTTGGTAAAGGCAGAAGCACTGTAGCTGAACATATTGTCAATGTGTTTGAGGAAAGTGAGTTGGAGCAAATTCGAACTTGTCGGAAATTCCGACAAGTTCGAATGGAGGGAAGTCGTGAAGTGGAAAGAGAGATTGATCACTACAATCTCGATGTCATAATTTCGGTAGGGTATCGGGTAAAATCACCCCAAGGTACTCAGTTTCGAATTTGGGCTACCCAACGTCTTAAAGAATACATCATTAAAGGATTTATACTAAATGATGACCGATTTAAGTCGGGCACTTCAATGAACTATTTCAACGAATTGCAGGAACGTATTCGGGATATAAGGCTGTCGGAACGCTTTTTTTATCAGAAAATAAAAGACATCTATACCACCAGCATTGATTATAATCCAAAAGATGAAAAGACAATCGAGTTTTTCAAAGTGATTCAAAACAAGTTATTGTGGGCTATCAGTGCGCAAACTGCAGCTGAATTGGTGTATCGTAGAGTAGATGCCAGTTTACCATTGATGGGTATGCAATCCTTTGATAAGAAAAACACGGTTTCTATTAAGAAGTTAGACGTGAGCATAGCCAAAAACTACCTCAATGAAGATGAACTAAAATTGCTGGGTTTATTAGTCGAGCAATATTTGGCCTTTGCCGAAACAATGGCACTGCAACAGACCCCCATGTACATGAAGGATTGGATTGCGCGACTGGATAGCATTTTACAATTGAACGGAAGGGAACTACTGACACATGCAGGGAAAATTAGTCACGAAAAAGCAATACAAAAATCAGAAGCAGAATTTGAGAAATTTAAAATTGGACAGCGAATTAGTGAAAAAGAACAGAGTTTAAAGGAGATTGAGGAGGATATCAAAAAGTTGATGCATCCTAAGAAATCAAATTAACAGAGGCAAGTTTAGAAAAGACCTTGACCAAGTAAACCTCAACCCTTATTTATTTCTAGTCCTGTAGAAAGCAGCTAATCAAGCTCTTAATTCTCTACCAGCTTTCCTTCCTTGAGGATATACATCAACTTTTCGGGATCGGCGGTATTGAGGGTAAGCTTGCCCCTCACCTTCACCCGCTTAGAGGTGTATTTGATTGGGGAAGTAAGCATCACTTCCATGACGGTTTCTGGTCCACCCGAACCACAAAAAAAGCATTCTGCTAGTGGTAAGCTCGACAAGATGATGTGGGTCGGTTTGAACATGCCTTCAAAAGGAATGATGTAGCCATCTGCCTCCACCACTTTTCCTTCCAACTTTTTGATGTTCTCGGAGAAAACCGGAACATACAACTCTCCAAAATTGTCCTTACTGATTTTGTAGGTCACCTCTGACAAACTTTTCCAAACGCCTTGGGCCTGTGAGTTCTGAGAAAAAGTGGCTAGAGCCAAAAATAAACCGAACAGGAAAACTCCTTTTTTCATCTTACTTTAAATTTTATGCTAATTACGTTTTTGTCAGCTGCTTTGCAATACTCGTTTGGTAGGCAGACCAAGCAGGAATCAGTGAGGCTACGATCCCAACTGCCAAGGCATAGCCGAAAATCAATCCCTCTTCAGGTAAGAATATCCAAGGATCTACCAAAGAAACCACCTCTTGTGTAGTGAGGGCAACGACCAGCGCCAAAAAGCCATGCCCAAATCCAATACCTAGAAGGGCGCCCATGCTGGTGAGAGAAATGCCTTCCAAAAACACCAAACCTACCAGTTGTCCGCGAGAAGCACCCAAGGTCCGTAAGATCGCCAGGTCGTATTTTCGCTCCTTCAGCGAGTTGTAGAGCGCAATAAATATGCTCAAGCCCGCAATGACCACTAAGGCAATGGCCAAGCCCTGCAAAAGACTGATGCCTACTCCGAGCAATTCAAACAAGCGAGACATTTCAAATGCCGGAGAGGCAGCCTGCATGGAGGTACCCGAATTGATCATGCGTGGCAACTGTATGGCAGCCATGGGATTTCGGTAGCGAACCAGCAGAGTAGTCACTTCTCGATCCTGATCTGTGACCGGAAAGCCTCGAGCAGCAACTGGTAGCAGATGTGGATCCATTCCCAGATCTGGAGCTTCTTCCACAGCGAGGTTAGCATCCTCACCTACCTCCGAAGCAATCGGTTCTGCTCCGCCTTCTTCATCATGGGTATACCAAACCGATTCAATGCTAGTAAGCACAAGCCGATCGACCACCTTTCCGCTGGGCGCCAAAATACCCGTTACGGTAAACGCATGTTGGTCGTGGTCATGGCTCCCCACGCTGATTCCATGACTTCCACTAAAGCTATCTCCAAGTTTCAACCCGAGAATCTTAGCACTTTCTGCGCCAAGAGTCACTTCAAAAGGCTTCTCCCAAGCTTTTCCTGCTGCGAATTTGACCGCATACAAATCCAAATAATCGTGGTTGGTACCCAAGATTCGAAGGCCTTGGACATTATCCCCCATCGCCAGCGGGATTACTTGTTTGACTAATCGGCTTCGCGAGATGCGTTGCGCTTCTTCCATCTTGATATTTCCTGTGGGAAAATCAATGTGGTACACAGAGGAAAGTATTAACTGGAGCGGACTGCCTTTGGCACCTACCACCAGATCGATACCAGCGGCATCACGGGTCATTTTTTGTTCAAACTGGTGTTGCACCAAGAGCAACACTGTGATGATCGCCAAACCGAATGCCAACAAAATGGCATTCAGGCCGGTTGAAAGTGGCCGAAAGCTTAGGTATTTCCAACTGAGGATTAGAAGATTCATGCGCCTTTCAGTTCAAGTACCTGTGAAACTTCCGATTTAACACGCTGGTCATGCGTGACAATCACAAGGGCAGCCCCAATTTTGGCAGCTTGTGTTTTTAAAAGTGTGATCACACGCTGTGCATGTTCGTCATCCAAACTGGAAGTAGGTTCATCTGCAAGGATCAATTTAGGGGTATTCACCAAGGCACGGGCAATGGAAACTCGCTGTGCTTCTCCTTCACTCAGGGTACCCACCGCTGCGGATGCTTTGTCAGCAATGCCCAAGTCTTGAAGTAGGGACAGGGGTGAAGGTCCTTTTTTCTTGCCTAAAAACTGTGCCAGCTCCAAATTCTGTTTCACCGTGAGGGCGGCAATCAAGTGTGGCTTTTGGAATACAATCCCAATATGCTGCCCCCGAAACAAGTCCAAACGATGACCTTGAAGGGCAGAAAGAACTACCTCGTCGAGGAGCACCTGCCCCTGACTGGGGGTTAGAAGACCTGCAAGTAGATTCAAAAAAGTAGTTTTCCCAGTACCAGATTTTCCCAACAGCAATAGGGCTTCTCCCCCAGCTAGCGAAAAATCCGGGAAGGAAATGGGCGATTGACCGGGGTGGGCAAATCGAAGTGAAGTGGTTTGTAGCAACATGAATCTAGTCTTGAGGACCTTGCAGTTTAGAAAGCACAGAGCCAAGGACCAATTCAAAGTTAATTTTTTAGAACTAAAATAGCACATCCCGAAGGCTTGGAGCAAAAGAATTCTAGTTCGGTTGGGTTCT
>CAMCBC010000050.1 GCA_945872775.1 Spirosoma fluviale
TCCATAAACAGCACGAAAGGGCTTATCTACCGGCAAAATAGTAAGGATGTTCGCATCTCCAATGTCGCCTGCATGCCAGATTTCATCCACCTCTTGGAGGTATGAGCAGGTTGTGTGATCTAAGTAACTGTGGGAATCCGAAATCAATCCAATCTTTAGCGGCATATTGATGAGAAAGCAGTAAATTTTCGAATCAATTAGGCAGTTGTTTCCGCAATAACCAAATCCTTCGATGAAAAACACCTTCGTTCTTTTCGCCCTCCTTTTTTTACTTGGCTTCCAAGGCTACGCACAAACAGCAGCTCCAGATTCCATTCAGGTGCTCTCCATTCCACAATTTGAAAAAATGGCTGCCAAAAAGAAATCAAAAATCTTGGACGTACGTACCCCAGAGGAAGTAGCAGAGGGTCATTTGGCTGATGCCTCCACTATTAATTTTTTAAGCCCCGATTTCACTACTCAGGTGGCTGGTTTGAATAAAAAAGGAACCTACTTGCTCTATTGCCGCTCGGGCAGCCGCACCAGAAAGGCTGCGGATGCCATGCAAAAAATGGGGTTCAAACACGTCTACATGCTTGAAGGCGGAATTAATGCTTGGAAAGAAGCAGGCAAAGAAGTCGTCAAATGAGTGCGATTCGGTCGGTAGTTTCCATTGGTGCCATCAAAAAGTCAGGCTATGGGCGGAAATTGAGCAGACAAGAGAACGGAAGTTTGTGAATCAAAAAACCATTTACCTCGGTTGAATACCAACGAAGACAAAGAAATAGATAGGCTTTGCAAATGCCCAATTCCTTTCTATTTTTACGAGCCAAAACTTTGTCCCTAAGCAATGAGAGAACTACAATTTCGGGAAGCCTTGAGAGAGGCCCTGTCCGAGGAAATGAGACGAGACAAAAACGTCTTTTTAATGGGTGAAGAAGTTGCCGAATACAACGGTGCTTACAAAGTATCTCAAGGGATGCTGGATGAATTTGGTCCGGATCGCGTATATGACACACCAATCTCTGAACTTGGATTTGCTGGCCTCGGAGTAGGTGCAGCCATGAATGGCTTGAAGCCAATCATCGAATTCATGACCTTCAACTTTTCCTTGGTGGCCATCGATCAGATCATCAACTCTGCCGCAAAAATGTATGCCATGTCGGGAGGCGCTTATTCTGTGCCGATCGTTTTTCGTGGCCCAACAGGCAATGCAGGCCAATTGGGAGCTACCCACTCCTCCAACTTTGAAAACTGGTTTGCCAATACTCCTGGACTAAAAGTAATCGTTCCTTCCAATCCATACGATGCAAAAGGCCTGCTAAAAGCAGCCATCCGTGACCCAGATCCAGTGATTTTCATGGAGTCTGAGGTGATGTATTCTGACAAAGGAATGGTTCCTGATGGGGAATACTTGCTTCCAATCGGCGTGGCTGATATCAAGCGCAAGGGCTCGGATGTAACCGTGATTTCCTTTGGAAAGATGATGAAGGTAGCCCTCGAAGCAGCTGAAGAAATGGAGAAATCAGGGGTTTCCTGTGAGGTGATTGACCTACGAACTGTTCGCCCGATCGACTACGCCACTTGCGTAGAATCTCTCAAAAAGACCAACCGTGTGGTGATCGTTGAAGAAGCAAATCCACTTGCGGGTATCTCTTCCGAACTTACCTACCACTTCCAGCGCCATGCTTTTGACTACCTTGACGCTCCTGTCATTCGTGTCAACTCCATGGATATTCCGTTGAGTTATGCGCCATCTTACATTGATGTGACGATCCCCAATGTGAAGCGCACGGTAGAAGCCATCCAAAAAGTATTGTACAAGGCCTAAGTGCTTTTGTGTCTCAATAAAAAATTACCCAGGTCCCTTGATCTGGGTTTTTTTATTGCCTTTCTATTTCAAATAAAAAATCCCGGGTTCATCAAACCCGGGATTAATGCACTATCTATCTAGTAAATTTTTCTGTTTTAATGCTTCTTGGTTAGCGGTTTCGAACTGTCGGAGCTCCTCCTTGTTCGCCTTGCCCCTCACCCCCATCTTTCAAGTCGTCATTGGTGATGGACTTTCTCTTTTTAGGGCGTTGATCCAAACTCATCTTGCCTATTCGGTAGTTGAAGTTCAGTTTAAAGTTTAGGTTCTGAATTCGATTCGTGCTGTTTTGAACAATGCTAGGCGTCACGATCTCGTTGCGAATCACAAACTCTTTCATTAGGAAGTTTTCAGCTCCAAAGCCAAACGAACCTCTTTTCTCTTTGAATTGCTTGTTGAAGTTCAATCCATAAGCCGCAAAGCCTCCCGACGTACCTTGCAACTGCACTTGACGCCCTCTAGCGAAGGTGAAAAGCTGCATTTGCCAGTCTTTTGGAAGGGTATAATTTCCAAACATCCTTCCACTGATCACCATGCCTTCATTTTGGGCGGCAAACTTAGGATCTGTCAAGCCATTGTCTAGCATGGAGTAGAACAGGTCCATTCCACCATTAAGCGACAACTTATTGTTCAAGTTGACATTGAAAAAGAGGTTGGTACCAACAGCCTGCTCGCGACCGATATTTTCGAAGGTGGTAAAGATAATGCCGTCCTCTCGCACATTGCGGATGGATTGGATAGACCCGGTGGTATTTCTGTAGAATCCTGTAAAATTCAAGGTGGTCCCTTTGATGAAGGTGCTGTAGCCCAACTCATAGTTGTCCGTCAATTCTGGATCTAGCTCCGGGTTACCTTGAGACTGCTGCTGCGGGTTGGACGCTTCAATATTCGGGTTCAGAAAACGAAGAGAAGGTCGTTGAATCCGTCGGTTGTAGGCCAACTTCAACATATTTCCATTTTTTAACTTTCTGCTTGCATTGATGCTTGGAACCAAGGTCCCGTAGGAAGGAATCTCAGCTTTGAAGTCCGTTTTAAAATCCGCATTGATCGTAGTGTACTCGTACCGCAACCCTGGCTTCAAGGTGTAATTCTTCAATAGTTGGAAGGTGTAGGAGAAGTAGGCTGCCGTTACATTTTGATCGTAGCTAAACTCGTTACTCAAGGTAGGATCAGGAAGTGCTACAAATGGACCGGTAGCACCCTGGGCTAAGAAATAAGAGAAATCGGAAGATGCTTTTCTCAAAATGTTTTTCGCGCCATATTCAATGATCTGGGACCCCTTTTCATTGAGTGGATTGACGTAATCCACCTGAACCGTAAACTCTTCGTTTTTGCTTGGGTTCACGTTTTTCAATCTTGAAAAGATTGACTCCAGATCATTTTCTTCAAAAAGCGTGTTCGTAAACGAATTGTCACGCAGGTTATTGGAGTACAAGGTGAGGAAACTCAATTCCTTGCCTTTTTTCTCAAAAGTCTTGGTGTAGTTCAAACTCACATCCACCGAATTGGAGTTGTCCAAGGTGTTGGTTTCGCGATTCTGCTGCGCACGTACCACGTTATTCAGCGAGTTTTGCGTAAGAAAATTGTACTGCCAGTTTTCAGAGTTTCGAATACCAAAATTGACTGCACCCGTGAGGAAATTTTTGTCGTCGATTTCGTAATCTACTCCGAAATTATAACGCCCAAAAATCTCACTTCGTTCTGTATCTGCCGACTGTTGGGAGGTGGATACACTGCCATTGGCCAGGTTGGTCACCTGCTTATTTTCGAAGCTTCCTAGGATATTGTATCCTGAGCGTCCAAAACCACCCAAGGAAAAGCCAAGTTTCCCTTTTTTGGCAGATCCTTGAAGACCCAAATTGGATCCTCTCCATCCTGCACCAGAATTGATGTTTAGGGTCATGCCCTGGAGGTTGTTCTTTTTGGTGACGATGTTGATCACACCAGAGGTTCCTTCTGCATCAAATCTTGCAGATGGGGAGGTGATCACTTCTACTGCTTTGATCTCATCGGCGGGGATCTGACGCAAGGCATCTGCAATGGAGGAAGCTGCAATGGCCGAAGGTCTGTTGTCAATCAAGACCAAAATATTGGAGCTACCTCTCATGGATACATTGCCATCCAAGTCTACGGAAAGCATCGGCACTCGGCGAAGCACATCGGTGGCATCTCCTCCTGCAGTAGTTCGGTCGTTTTCAGCTTTGTAAATGGTGCGATCGACACGCTCCTCTATGAGTTCACGCTGACCCTGGACAGTGATCTCCTGAAGCGCAACCCCTTCATCAGACAGGGCTATTTCTCCTAGATTAATGTCTGAATCGAGCGAATTTACATTGACTGTACGCTTGACGGTTTCGTAGCCTAGAAAGGATACCTGTAATTCATAAGTTCCCACTGCAAATCCAGTGATGTAAAAAACGCCGTTTCCATCGGCTACAGCCCCTGCGACTGAGGTACTGGTACCGACCTTGTTGAGCGCAGCGGTGGCATAGCCGATTGGGCTACCCGTTTTAAGATCTTTGGCCACGCCGAGAATACGGACGGGCTCTTTTTTCTCACCTGTCTGCTGGGCAAATGCCAGTTGAACAGACAGGAAGAGAAAAAAGGTAAATAGTAGTTGTACTTTTTTCATGGTTTAGTTTTCAAAGTGACGGTTTAGTCACCTTATATACCCCAAAGGTGGGGGTATTGTTTGCCGTACTCAAATCCGATAGACCAGTACAACCTTCCTGTCGACCAATTGCCCAAAATGAAAGACTAAAATTTCAGGCACCAAGAATCAGGGCTTGATGCCTTGATTTTGGCTATTGATGGGCAAGAATGCCGTTTTGGTAGATTTGATTCAGAGAAAAAAATAAAATGCCTTAGCTTCACTCCTGTAAATCAAGGCCATGCTACCCAATACCCGAAAAAGAAAGCTTTCCATTCTCGTCCACCTCTTGGGCTGGATCATGCTTTGTGTGGTCTTGCTGATCCTTTCACCCTTATCCTGGAGGATGGGGGAAATTGAGTTGCCGGTACAGTTCTGGTGGAAGCAGATTTACCTGGTAGGGCTTTTGATCTTGATTTTTTACTTGAATGCCTGGGGCATCGTTCCCAAGTTTCTATTGAAGGGTAGAAATTACCTTTACCTCTTAGTCATCTTCCTAGGTGCGCTACTGTTTTATAGCTTAATTTTCTACTTCGAACAGTTTACGCAGTATGGTATCAAAATGCATGAACTTTTCAATCCAGACAAGCCGTATACAGGCAAACGTTGGGTGCCTGGAGATGTGTTTCAAATGCTCTTGTATGTGATTTCAATTGGATTGAGCACCTCTGTGGCCCTGGTAGAAAAATGGCAAAAGGATGAGGCTTTTCGAGGTGAATTGGAACGGCAACGGATCAATACCGAACTCTCCTACCTCAAGGCCCAGATCAACCCGCATTTCTTTTTCAATACACTGAACAACATCTATTCCTTGACGACCTTGGATGTAGGTAAGGCCCAAGAGGCGCTATTGAAGCTTTCTAGAATGATGCGCTACGTGCTGTATGAGAATCAAAAAGATGAAACCTTGCTCAGCAAAGAGGTGAAATTCATCGAAGACTACCTCGAGTTGATGAAAATGAGGCTCAGCCAAAAGGTAAAGCTTCAGGTGAAGATTGAAGAACCCAAGGATGATTTGGTGATCGCTCCCATGCTTTTTCTGCCCTTTCTTGAAAACTGTTTCAAGCACGGGATCAGCTCCCAGGAAGACACTGAAATTAGCATCAGTCTGGAAGTGATGGGCGATACCGTATTTTTTGAGACGAAAAATGGCATTTTCCCTGTTCCTCCAGAGAGTCCTGAAGCCCAGGAAAATGGAATTGGCCTGGTGAATACCCAAAGGCGCCTTGCCCTGCTTTATCCGGATAAACACCGACTTAAACTAGGTGTGGATGAAGCTACAGGACAATATGGAGTACAGCTCACCATCAATCTGGCATGAAGATCTCTTGCGTAGCCATCGATGACGAGCCTTTGGCGCTTGACTTGCTCACCAAATTTATCGAGCAAACCCCCTTTTTATCCCTTCAAGGCCGATTCTCCAATGCCATCGAAGCCTTAAGCTACATCAATCAGCAGGAGGTGAATTTGATCTTCATGGACATACAGATGCCTGATCTTTCGGGCATGGAGCTCGCGCGGATCCTGGATGGCAAAAAAAATTCAGGAACTACCCGAGTGATTTTCTGTACAGCCTACCATCAATTTGCGCTGGAAGGATACAAGGTAGAAGCCTTGGACTACCTACTCAAACCCTACAGCTACGAAGATTTTTTGACTGCTGCCACCAAGGCTTACCAGTATTTTGGAAGGATTGGCAACTTGGCGCAGCCCAGTTTACCCACAACTCCAGCCGCTTCGGCGGACTATATTTTTTTGAAAGTAGAGTACCAGCTGGTGAAGGTCGTCCTCAAAGACATCACCCATATTGAAGCCTACAAGGACTATGTAAAGGTGCATTTGACCTCCAAAAATCATCCTTTACTCTCGCTTACTTCCATGAAAAATATGGAGGAGCTGCTCCCAAAAGATCGATTTATGCGGGTGCATCGCTCCTTCATCGTGTCACTGGATCACATCGACTCCATTTCCAAAAATGTCATCCATGTTGGCACGCAACAAATCGCAGTCGGTGACATGTACAAAGAACAGTTTTCAGAGTTTGTGAGTCGCTGGACCAGTTGATTGGAGTTGCGAAGAACTCGCTCTCCTAGAGCAAGCCTTGAAAATCTCCCAGCCCTTCCCGCAGACAGACCACCTCGTCTCCTGTGCAATCCAATACCGTGGAAGGAATCAGTCCTCCATAACCCCCATCAATGACCGCATCGACCTCGTGTTGGTATTTTTCAAAAATCAGCTCCGGATCTGTGCTGTACTCCGAGGGATCTTCGTCTCCATGGGGCAAGGAAGAGGATAAAATGGGATGTCCCAAGGCCTCCACAATCGCGCGAGGAATCCCGTGATTGGGCACACGGATTCCCACCGTTTTTTTCTGACTATGGAGCAGTTTGGGCACCTGGGTATTCGCTTCTAAAATAAATGTAAAGGGTCCAGGAAGCCCTTTTTTCATCATTTTGAATACGGGTTTGGAAATCACTCTTGTGTAATTGGCCAAGTGACTGAGGTCGGCGCAGACAATTGAAAAATTATGCTTTTTGGGGTTGATGCCTTTGATTCTACAGATTTTTTCGACCGCACGCGCTTGGGTGATGTCGCAGCCCAAGGCATAGACCGTGTCCGTAGGATAAATGAGGATACCCCCACTTTCAAGGACGTCTACCACTTGTTTGATCCGCTTGGGATCTGGGTTTTCTTCGTACAATCGGATGAATTCCGCCATGATTTTTTAGGTTAATCCCAAGAAATATTCCCAGTGCTCCTGCAATTCTTCGACAATCGGAAGGTCTGCCGGTGCCCAATCCAAAGATAGGAGGTCTTGTGGCGCCAACCACTGACTTTGTGCATGTTCGGTGAGCTGCAAAGTTCCAGATTCCCAGTTGGCAAGAAAAGGAATCAGCTGGATTGTCTTGGTTGGATAGGCATGAAGTACCGGTGTTAGCGGCTTACAAATCTGAATACCAATGGACAACTCCTCCCAAATCTCTCGGATCAAGCAAGCTGCAGGACTTTCTTCGGGCTCCACTTTTCCCCCAGGAAACTCCCACAAACCGGGCAAATCCATGGACTTGGAGCGCTGGACGGCCAACACTTTCCCTTGATGCAAGAGGACAAGACAGGATACGGGGATGATTTTCACAGCAAAAAACGAATGGGGAAAGGTACGCGAAATAAATTAGGTAAAAATTCGCTTCCTGTCCACGGCTATCTTGGATTTTTGACTACGAAGCGATGCGCTCCCTGCCTAACAAGCGTTATCTCATGAAGATAATTTTCTATTTTTGTAGCTATGCTACTCGAAAAACGCAAAAAATTTGTACTCGTCTTCCTGATTGCAGGATCGGTACTGGGCATATCCCTAACTTTTTATTTCTATCAGGTCTTTTTCAGTGCCAACACCCTGGTCGAATCAGACGAGCCCTACCTGCTCAAAATCCCCTCCAACTCGGTGTATAAAAATGTGGTGGACCAGCTTTACGAGGAGAAGGTGATCAATGATGCGGTAAGCTTTGGCTTTGTCGCAAAGATCCTGGGCTACCAAGAGACGGTCAAACCGGGATTGTACACCATTGAACCCAAAATGAGTAACCTTCAGCTGGTGCGCATGCTGCGATCTGGACAACAAACCCCCGTGCGGGTCACCTTCAACACGATACGCACAAAAGAAGATCTTGCTGAAAAAATCAGTGCCAATCTTGAAGTAAGCAAGGAACAGTTTCTTGAACTTCTTCAAGACTCCGATTACATCAGCAAGTATGGGTTTGAAGAGGAAACCGTCATGAGCCTATTCATCCCCAATACCTACGAGTTTTGGTGGGATACCAGTGCGGAGGAACTCTTTGAACGAATGCACAAGGAATACCAAATTTTTTGGACAGATGCTAGAAAGCAGAAAGCGCAGGATTTGGGACTTAGCCAACAGGAGGTCAGCACCTTGGCATCCATTGTACAGGCAGAAAGTCAAAAATCCGATGAGCGCCCCAAAATCGCTGGCGTCTACCTCAACCGGCTTCGAATAGGTATGCCCTTGCAGGCAGATCCCACTTTGGTGTTTGCAGCAGGAGACTTTAGCATCAAGCGCCTTACTGCCAAACAAATGGCGATTGACAGCCCTTACAATACCTACAAGTATGCAGGGCTCCCTCCTGGACCGATCAACCTGCCGGATATCAATTCCTTGGATGCGGTGTTGAATTTCGAAAAGCATAGCTACCTTTATTTCTGTGCCAAAGAGGATTTTTCAGGCTACCATTCCTTTGCCGTAGGCTACGACGAGCACCTCAACAATGCCAGACGCTACCAGCGCGCCTTGAATGCTGCCAACATCTACTGATATGTTTAAAGCCAAAACACAAATTCGGGTTCGCTACGCTGAAACAGATCAGATGGGCTTTGTCTATTACGGCAATTACGCGATGTATTTTGAAGTGGCACGGGTAGAAGCCTTGCGGGCGGTGGGATTTTCCTACCGAGAGATGGAAGATAGCGGCATCCTAATGCCGGTATTGGAAAGCCACATTACCTACCTCAAGCCCGGCAAGTACGATGACCTGCTCACGGTTCATACGGTGATTCCAGAGCTTCCTAACGTAAAAATCCGCTTCGAGTACCAGGTAAGTAACGAGGCTGGAGAGCAAATCGCGAGAGGATGGACTACCTTAGCATTTATTAAAAAGGAAAACCACCAACCTACCCGTCCACCTAAAAGTTTGATGGAGCTGATGAACCCTTATTTTAACTAAGCATGCGCTAGTGGAGCTCAAGGAAAGAATATTGAAATGGAGAATCCGGCTACAGCTCAAAGCTCGAACGCTTAAGAAGATTCACTTCGGCAGCAAGAGCAAAAACCTGTACGATGTACTCCGTATTTTTATTCAGCAGCTCAAAAAACATAACATCAACGAGCGTGCGGGTTCCATGGCTTTCAGCTACACGATTGCCTTGTTTCCCCTCTTGCTATTTTTGCTCAACCTCGTCCCCTACTTGCAGGTTTTTTTTCCGTTGGTGACGACTGCCAATATCCTTTCCTTTGTGCAGGGGATCATGCCCATGGATGTGTACGAGACCATCGAATCTACCTTGCTGGACATCATTTCCAAGCCGAGACAAAGTCTACTTTCCTTGGGTTTTTTCTTTGCCCTCTTTGCCTCCACGCAGGGGGTGGTGTCGATGATGAATTCGTTTAATACGGTGTACAAAACCAAGGAAAATCGAAGTTGGGGCAGTAGCAGGGGCATTGCAGCAGCCATTGTGCTGGTCTTGGTGGTGACGATATTGGCGGCAAGTTCCGTCATGATTGTGGGAAGCTTCTGGATTACAGAATTGAAGGATACGCACCTATTTTCAAATGCATTTGTCATCTTCTTGTTCAATACCTTTAAGTTTTTTATTCTTCTGGCCGTATTTTACCTGACCTCGGCCTTTATTTTTCGCTATGCCCCGGCGATCCATGACAAGTGGCATTTTTTCTCTACAGGTGCCAAACTCGCCGGGCTTTTGATTACGATTTCTTTTTATGGGTTTATTTTCTATTTGGAAAACTTTGCGAGTTACAACAAGCTTTACGGATCCATCGGCACGATCATCGCTTTGATGCTGTGGCTCTACCTCACCTCCGTGATTGTGCTGGTTTGCTATGCTGTGAATGTGAGTTTTGATTTGGCAGAGGAGAAGCAGCGGCATCGGGACAACTTGAAGAAAATGCTGGGCAAGTCTTCTGAAAACTGAGCCTACTTTTTACCTAAACTTCAGGTTTCCTTTGTGCTGGTAAATTTGTTAGTGGAGTAGCCCAATCGAGCTGGATTAAAATTTAAGGTCAAAAAAATCAAGTACTTACGATAAAAAGAAGGAAAGATGTTGGCATAACTAGTTAAACCCCCTATTTTTGCAAACTCGATGACCCATCGACACGATTTAGAGGAGTGGCAGAGTGGTCGATCGCGGCGGTCTTGAAAACCGTTGTACCGTGAGGTACCGGGGGTTCGAATCCCTCCTCCTCTGCAAAAAAGCCCTTGTAAATACAGATTTACAAGGGCTTTTGCTTTTTAGTGAATTGACTAGGTGGTGGATAAATCTGGTGAAACATTGCCTTAGGGTATTACACAAGGCTCCAATATGGAGTGGGATTGTTTATTTATTTTATTGGGTACATAGTAAGATTTAGGGAATCAAAATACTTTATTCGATTTGGAATTGTTTCTAAAATCGTATCCTTCAGCGTTGAATCAATCCGCTCAGGCCGATAGCGAAGCGCCAAATACAAAAGAAAAGTCTCCGCTACATCTTCCCTTTCAGGATTATCACGAGCATAGGTTGAGATAAAACTAGGGTCTAAGTTTTGTGCATTGATCCAACCACTTGAGGCAGAATGATACTCATCTAGTGAAGAATGGGCCGCTTCATGAACTAATGTTTCTTCCAAAATTCCATCGTTTTCATACTCCAGCGATTGACCAATATAAATAAGAAGATTATTGTTTCCGCCACCAAAAGGATGAGTTCCCTTGTGAATCCATGAGGTATGTACATCCATACGCAAAGCTGTTGGAAGTTTGCCGAATACCTCCGCATATTTTAAGGCTTGGATTTCAGCTTCAGCTACATTATTGAATTCAGGATTAAGTTGAATTTCTATTGACAGACCATCGGCATAGTTGGCATTGAAAATAAAAGGCCTGGCAGTTATCCAATCATCGACTCTTCTGTCAA
Source organism: Spirosoma fluviale (assembly GCA_945872775.1). Classification (GTDB taxonomy): domain Bacteria; phylum Bacteroidota; class Bacteroidia; order Cytophagales; family Cyclobacteriaceae; genus Algoriphagus. The sequence goes on from CAMCBC010000050.1 coordinate 11,205, forward strand.
ACATTGTCCGTTCAGCTTGGCCAGCATACGCAAGACTTGTAAATGTTGATGGATCTGAATCTGTAATTATATCAGGATTTAAAAAAATGGTTCCGTCAAACGGAGGATCTTTTGAAATAGATGTCTGTGCATCACTTATTTTGCAAGAAATTAGAACTAGTATGAGACTATGCGTTAGTAAGCTTGTTATTTTTTTCATAAGATAGGCGAATGTTTGTTTCGTTCTTTTTTTTATTGGTCATCGAATTGACTTCGTGTTTTTTTGATTTTAAAGAAAACATGCTAGTAGGCTGCAGGATTCCTAGTGTTGCAATGGTTGTCAGTAGCTGCCCACAGTATTTTTTCGAGGCATTGGGTCATAAATTATTAAAAATCAATCAATTATTCCTTTAAAATAGCTCCAAAGAAGCATTATACAAAATATCTGCTTACCGAAGATGTTGGGTAATGCTGTAAAAGTAATCTGTTGTTGAACTTGCCTCAGTTACCAGTAAGCTAGTTCTAGCTAGAAAAGCCTACCCCTAGCTTACCAAACTCTCGACTCGGAAAATAAATCGTAAGCAGCTACGAGCAGCTGCTGGGCAGGAGAAGTACCGTACTTTTCATAGCCTTGGATCGCTGCACGGTTTTCTACATACACGGGCAGGTATTCCTGTTCCAGGTCATCCCAGAGCACCAAGAGATACTCGTAGGGTATTTTGCTTGCACGCCCACGTTCCAGCCAGGAGTTAAAACGCCCTTCGTCCAAGGGTTTGGGGTATTCCGAACTGTTAAACACGAGATAGTCCTCCTTTTACTTTTGGGATCACTTCTTCCCCAATCAAGGAGATCGTCTCGCTCAATTGCTGGTGACTCAGTCCAGCATTGTCTAGCTGGAAGGTAAAGCGGTCGATGCCCCCCAAGGAGGCACTGTGGCGCAGGATTTTCTCCGCCACCTCATCCGAATCCCCTACCAGGTAGGCACCCCTTTTGGAGTTTTGCGCCTCAAAATGTCCCCGAGTAACGGCTGGCCAGCCGCGCTCTCGACCAATGCGGGTGAAGGTTTCGGCATAGCCAGGATAGTAGTTTTCTACTGCTTCCTCATGCGTTTGCGCAACATATCCTAATGAATGCAGGCCTACTTTTAAGTCTTCTTGTGCAAAGCCAGCCTTATCTCCGGCTTCTCGATACAGATCAATCAGGGGACGGAAGCGGTGGGTCTCTCCACCGATCACTGCTACCATCAGGGGAAGCCCTAAGGAACCCGCACGCACAAAGGAAGCGGGCGTACCGCCAACCCCCAACCAAATGGGAAGCTTCGGCTGTAGCGGTCTCGGGTAGATCGCTTGCTCCTGCAAGGCAGGTCGAAAACGCCCTCTCCAAGTCACCACTTCCTGCTCGTTGAGCTGCAGGAGCAGCTCCAGCTTTTCGGCAAACAAGGCATCGTAATCCTGAAAATTCAATCCAAAAAGGGGAAATGCTTCGGTAAAGGAACCACGGCCCACGACCAGCTCGGCACGGCCTTGAGAAATAAGGTCTAGGGTAGCGAATTGCTGAAACACCCGCACGGGATCTGCTGCACTGAGCACAGTGACCGCGCTACTCAAGCGAATGCGAGTAGTTCGAGATGCAGCTGCCGCCAAAATCACCGAGGTGGCGGAATCCAAAAATTCTTTGCGGTGGTGTTCTCCAATCGCAAATACGTCCAATCCCTTTTCATCAGCGAGCTGAATGCGGGCCAGCAGTTCCTGCAAGGCATCCTGAGCAGTTCCTACCGGGTTGCCCTGTGCATCAGTGACAAAGGCAGCAAAGCTATCTATTCCAATTTCCATGGCGTAAACCTAGGCAGTCTTTGCAAATAAATCGAAGGCTAGGCTACAAATTCCAGAGGTCCCCGTTGGACAGCGTAAATAAAATGGGGTACTTTTAGGCACATGAATCCCCAAGTCCTCATCGATATCGTCACCCACCGCATGCCCTTTGGCAAGTACAAGGGAAGACTGCTTTGCGATATTCCCGAGGACTACCTGGTCTGGATGAACAAAAAAGGTTTTCCTGCAGGCCACTTGGGTATGTGCTTGAATACCTTGTATGAAATTCGATTGAATGGATTGGAAGAGATCATTCGTGAAGTTAGGTCCCGCTATCCAAACTCCTCCAGAAGCTAAAGTCCAATTAAGTCCAGCATTTAGGGTTTCACGATCCACTCCTCGTGCAAAATCTGAATGGCACGGCGGATCACTCGGATGTACCCCTCCTCTTCCGTCGAATCACAACCGTTGCTGATCACCACAAAGCCGTACTTTTCTTCGGGATTAAAAAATAGCGCAGAGTACAGGCCGTATGCAGAACCGGTATGACCAACCAATTCCACTCCAGGAAGCAGCACATCCGTTTTCCATAGGGCCAAGCCGTAATTTTCATCCGTGGAAAGGGGCGTTTGCATGGCCTTGGCATTGGCGGTGGAGATAATCCGAGTTGTTCCCACTTTGCCATAGTTCATGTGCAGCAGCAGGTACTTGGCAAGGTCGGGCGCAGAGATCTTCATGCCTCCAGTAGGGGAGAAAATAGGCGTACTGTAGCCCGGCACATAGGTCTTGAGTTCCTCGCTTTTGGAAATGTAGGCTGCAGGCGATGCAGTAAACTTTGCGGAATCCCGCTGATAGGCATAGAGCGTAGCGAATCGGCTTTTATCCAGTTGATCCACATCATAGCCACCGTAGAGATCCAGTGGTTGGAGGATGTTTTCTTGGATGTAGGCATCAAATCTTACCCCCGAATATTTTTCCAAAATCGCTCCTGCGAGATTGAAGTTTAAGTTGCAGTATTCGTAGCCCTTTCCTGGGGCGTAAGCATTGTAAGCGCCTTGCCAACTCGCATTCTTTTCCGGATGGATAGCATCCAAGGTAAAGTAGCCCTGCTGATCGTTGATGCTGGAAGTATGGGAAAGCAGCATGCGCAGCGTAATCACGGTGTCCGGAAATTTGGGATTCTGAATCCGAAATCCAATCAAGTCACTCACGTCATCGTCCAAGGAAATTACTTTTTTCTCGACCAGCTGCAGAAGGGCTGTTGCCGTGAAGGACTTGGAAATGGAGGCAATTCGAAAAAGGTCTGTAGTCTCCAAAGGCTCCTTTCCCTCTTCCTTCCATCCCAAGGCTTGGGTATGCACCACCTTGCCTTCTTTGACTACCGCCACCGACAGTCCCATCACGGGATAGTCTTGCATGAGTTGGGTCAGGCGCTGGGTAGTTGAATCCTGGGCTTTTAATGAAAAAGCAGTCGTGAACAACAAACCGAAGAAAAGGCATAGCGTACTTTTCATAGAAAGGCTATTTTTAGGGGAAATAATAGGGAAGATACACAATCCAAAAAGTTTCTATCTTTCCAGTCTATCAAAATTTGAAACTAATTTTCCAGTGGTGCAACCCAACCCTCAAATCGACCAATTTCTCCTTGAAGGCTGCATGCGCTGCTCTTTGGGCGCTACTCCGGCCTGCAAGGTGCTTCTTTGGACAGATATTTTGGAGTTTCTGCGTCAATTGATCTTGGAAACGGAACTTCAGGAAGAACGGAAATGGGGAGTGCCCACCTACACAATCAATGGTAAAAACGTGGTGATGTTGGGGGTGTTGAAGGATTCCTGTGTGTTGAGTTTTATCAAAGGACAGCTCCTCACCGATCCCAAGGGATTCTTGGAGCTACCCGGACCCAATTCCCGTGAAGGCAGAATCCTTCGATTTACCCAGCTCAGTCAAGCTACGTTGTTGGAAAATGACATCCGCCACTTCCTGCAAGAGGCTATCCAAGTGGAGCGATCTGGAAAAAAATCAGAAACCGCTCCCCCTCCACAAGTTTTACCCGACGAACTCCTTCAAAAATTTGCGGAGCACCCTGGACTAGAATCTGCTTTTTTTGCACTGACTCCAGGTAGACAGCGGGGCTACCTCATCCACTTTTCGGGAGCCAAGCAGTCCCCAACCCGACTCAGCCGCATCGAGAAATGCATCCCAAAGATCTTTGAAGGCAAAGGGATGATGGATTAGATAGGATTATTGAAAATTTTCAAATAGTCCACAGTTGGCAGACCACGGTCCACAGCCCATCTAATTGAACCGCAAGCCTTATTTCCTTCCCTTTTCATTTTCTTGTTTTTAAACTAACTCCTCAAGTCCACGGCCATTGTAATCTTAGGATTTACCTGCGTTCTTTGTAAAAGCAAGATTATCCCTCCCTACCCACCATGTCCCAAGCCACACTTATCCAGCAAGTCACCCTCGTCAACGAAGGCCAAATCCAAGTGACCGACGTCCTGATTGAAGGGGAACGCATCCAAAAAATCGGTTCCATCCCTGCCCAAGACCAGTACCACCTCGTGGATGGTCGTGGCAAGTACTTATTTCCAGGACTGATCGACGGACAGGTGCACTTTCGGGATCCAGGGCTGACGCACAAGGCAGACCTGACTAGCGAGAGCAAGGCGGCCATCGCAGGTGGAGTCACCTCCTTTATCGAGATGCCCAACACCCGACCCAATACGCTGACTCTAGAGCTCTGGGCCGACAAATACGAGTTGGCCTCCACCAAATCACTTGCCAACTATGGCTTCTTGCTCGGCATTACAGCGGACAACCTGGACGAGGTGATCCAATGGGACACCTCAAAGCACCTAGCCATCACGGACGATGGACTTTACTTTACGGGAAAAGGAAATATCCTTGCCGATCAGCCCGCCATGTTGGAGAAACTTTTTGCTGCGCACAAGGGACTCATCGCGATCCACTCCGAAAAAGAAGAGATCATCGAGAAAAATGAGGAGCTCTACCGCGAAAAATACGGAGAAAATGTACCCATCGCTTGCCACCCACTGATCCGCAGCGAACAAGCATGTTACGAGGCTACCGAACGAGCCATTGGCCTTGCAGAAAAACATGGGGCCCGCCTGCATATCCTACACTTAAGCACCGCCAAGGAAACGTCTCTTTTCCGAAACGACATTCCTCTGGAAGAAAAAAATATCACTACTGAAGTTTCGGTACACCACCTCTGGTTTACGGACCAGGACTACGAGCGACTCGGTGTCTTGATCAAGTGGAACCCAGCCATCAAAACCCAAAAAGACAAGGATGGCCTGCTTGCCGCGCTCCTTGACGACCGCATCGACTTGATCACTACCGACCATGCACCACA
>CAMCBC010000051.1 GCA_945872775.1 Spirosoma fluviale
AATGATGCTAAATGAAATAATTAGGGATGATTCCATCAAAACCCTGGAAGGGTGGTAGGATTATGGTGGTGGATAATGAATTAGAAATGTCACCCCTTCGGGTTTTGGAGGGGTGACATTTTTTTAGGATTATTATAAGGTATATCCAGGTCTGTAATTTCGAGTAACAAACTGATTTGCTGGCTCAAAATTGGTGATTTTCATGTTTGGGCCATCCCATAGGAGCTTGATTCCGCGACCAGGATAGTCCATTTGATTTGCATTGCCTGCTCGAGGAACTTGGTAGTCGTAGCTGCGGATGGCAAGGTTACCCATCAATACGGACTCCGTTAATGGTCCAGCAATAGAGAAAGGCGAGCTGAGCTGCTTGAATTCAGTGGAGCCATATCCTGCAATACAAGCATTCACCCAGTTGTCATAGTGTCCTCGATCACCTCCTGGAACTCGATAAAGCGATTCTTTCACTTTAATATCCTTGGTTTTGGAGGTAGGCAAAAGCTGGGGATTAGCACCATACGTAGAGCACATCATTTTGCCTTTTGTACCTTCGATGATCACTCCATTGCCACCGTCACCCATCATTTCATTGGGCCCTAATTCCTCGGGTCGGGTAGGCTGAATCCCACCATCCATCCAATGGAATTCCAAATCATCCTTTCCTGGGCGGTCAAACCGGAGTGTAATATGTGAGGAGGGAGGGCAACTTTCTGGGAAATGCCCACGCTTAAATTCGCCTACATAGACCGAACCGACAGAACACTCAGCGGACTTAGGATATCCAAGTCCTAAAACTCGAAATGGTGGTTCCATGATATGACAGGCCATGTCTCCAAGAGCACCTGTGCCGTAATCCCACCAGCCTCTCCAATTGAAAGGAACCAAATTGCCTACATAATCTTTGTATGGAGCTGTTCCTAGCCAAAGGTCCCAATCCAAATCTGCTGGAGGAGCGATTGGTGTGCTTGGCCAAGGAATACCTTGGGGCCATACGGGACGGTTGGTCCAAGACCAAACCTTGGTAGCCTCTCCAATCAGTCCTGCTTCATACCATTCCACCATCTTCCGTACGCCATCTCCTGAGGAACCTTGATTACCCATTTGTGTAACTACACGGTACTTTTCTGCTGCTTGGGTGAGCATGCGAGCTTCATAGATGTCATGCGAAAGGGGCTTTTGTACGTATACATGCTTGCCCATTTTCATAGCCATCATCGCTTGCACAGCGTGCATGTGATCCGGTGTAGACACGGTAATCGCGTCAATATTTTTTTCTTCCTTTTCAAGCAGCACGCGGTAATCCTTGTAATAGGTTGCCTTGGAATGATCTTGTCTTCCTTTTGCCGCACGGGTATCGTCCACATCACAAAGGGCGATGATGTCTACTTTACCACTTTTATGAACTCCAGTAAGGTCACCATATCCCATTCCACCGACACCGATGGATGCTACTCTTAGTTTATCACTAGGAGCGATGAAGCCAGGGCCACCCAGCACATGTCTTGGTAGGAGTGTTATTCCTGCAAAAGCGAGTGCTGAACTTTTGATAAAGTCTCTTCTTGAGCTTTCTGTTTGATGTGTTTTTTTATTTTTCATGACCTATATATTTCGGAATATCAAGTAAGTACAAATAGTTGAAAAAGTCTTGAGTGTGGCAAAAAATTATTTGGATTGCGCCCATTCCTATTTTTTGAAGGATGTATTTCTATTTTTTTGAGAAATGAAAAAGAGATTTATACTATTTTAAAGTATGTTTGATTAAAATCCCCAGCATGAAAAATATACTCTGGACCCTTGTCATTGGATCTATCCTTCTTTTAGGATCCTGTCAAAAGCCTACTTCCATGACCGAAGCAGGTTTGATTCCTTTACCTCAAGAGGTATCTAATGGAAGTGGAACTTTTCAACTCACCGCTGAATCAGGAATTCAGTTGGTCGGTACCAGTGAAAAACTGACTTCAATCGGTGAATCCCTAGCAACTAGTCTTCGGCCTGCTACAGGTTTTAAGGTGCCTATTTCCAAGGATTCTGGGGATATTGTTCTTGAATTGACCGGTTCAGATGCTTCTGAAGGGTATGAATTGGTTGTTTCTGATCAAGAGGTTCGAATTAAGGCCTCAGGTGATGCAGGACTTTTTTATGGAGTTCAGACGCTTATTCAACTTTTTCCAGCAGAAATCAGCCACCAAACTGTACAAGAGCTGGACTGGCTGCTACCACAGGGCAAAGTCGTTGACACGCCTGAATTTTCCTACCGCGGATCTATGTTGGACGTGGCGAGGCATTTTATATCCGTAGAAGATGTCAAGTTTTACATCGACCAGATGGCAGCCATGAAGTTCAACTACCTGCATTTGCATTTGACGGATGACCAGGGATGGCGAATTGAGATCAAGTCTTGGCCTAAGTTAACTGAAATCGGTGGCAGTACTGAAGTAGGAGGGGGTAAAGGAGGATTTTATACCCAAGAAGAGTACAAGGAACTGGTTTCCTATGCTGCTGCTCGGTTTATCACGATTGTTCCTGAGGTGGATATGCCTGGCCATACCAATTCGGTACTGGCATCCTATGGAGAATTGAACCCAGGGGTCAACTTACCCATTGGTCAAGGATTGGATTCACTCAATAATAAGCCTTTAGACTACCAATTGCCGCTTACGGCACCTCAAGCTTCACAAATGTACACAGGCATCGAGGTAGGTTGGAGTACTTTTGCACCCCAGCTTGAACTCACTTATGCATTTGTGGATAGCGTGGTTCGAGAGATTTCCATGCTGACCCCAGGGCCTTATTTCCACATTGGTGGAGATGAGTCTCATGTAACCGAAAAAGAAGACTACATCTATTTCGTAGAGCGGGTACAAGATATTGTATCCAAGTACAACAAAACAAGCATGGGCTGGGATGAAGTTGCCACTGCAAAATTGCTTCCAGGCAATGTAGCTCAGTTTTGGGCAAAAGAAGAGAATGCTCTATTGGCAAAAAACCAAGGGAATAAGGTGTTGCTTTCTCCTGCCAAAAAAACTTACCTAGACATGCAGTACGATAGCCTTTCTAGAATTGGCTTGCACTGGGCTGCTTACATTGAATTGGATTCTGCGTACAACTGGGATCCATCAACCTATGTAAAAGGACTTAGCAAAGAAGATATTTTAGGGGTTGAGGCACCGCTCTGGTCTGAGACGGTTACCAATCGTGCTGATATTGACTACTTGGCATTTCCAAGGTTGGCGGCGCTAGCAGAGGTGGCTTGGACTAAAAAGGAACAGCGAAGCTGGGAAGGTTTTTCATCACGTGTTCCCATTCAAGGTGACCGATGGATGATTCAAGGAGTAGACTTTTACAAATCACCAACCGTAGAGTGGGAACCCAAAAAAGCGAGCGGATTTGAAACCCTCATCGTTGAATTCAGCAATTGGATCTGGGGCCCACCCATTCTGATCGTACTTTTGGGAGGTGGTACCTTCTTTTTTATCCATTCTGGCTTCGTTCCCATCACCAAAATAGGTCATGCCATCGAACTCTTGAAAGGAAAATACGAGGATAAAATGGCTCCAGGTGAAATCACTTCCAAACAGGCACTCATGTCAGCCATTGCTTCTACTGTGGGTTTGGGAAACATTTCTGGCGTGGCTATTGCCATAAATATGGGTGGCCCAGGAGCGCTTTTTTGGATGTGGGTTGCTGCTTTTGTGGGGATGGCCACCAAGTTCTATACCTGTAGCCTGTCCATCATGTACCGAGGCAAGGATTCGAGAGGGATCATCCAAGGTGGGCCCATGTACATCATCGAGCATGGAATGGGCAAGAAATGGAAATTCCTATCCTATATCTTTTGTGTGGCAGGGGTCATCGGTCTTTTGGCCGTATTTACCTCCAACCAATTGGCGGCTGTGGTGCAGGCAGTGGTTTTGGAGCCTGAAACTGCAGCAGAAACGACCCGAAACAATTGGATTATTGGGATCATCATGATGTTGATGACAGCCGTGGTCATCTTGGGTGGGATTCAGCGGATTGCAGAAGCCTCGTCCAAAATGGTTCCTTTTATGGTTGGGATCTACTTTGTTTCAGTATTGGTAATTATCGTCCAGTATTTTGGAAATATTCCCGAAGTGTTTCAACTCATCTTCGTTGATGCCTTTACGGGCAATGCAGTCATGGGAGGGGCCGTGGGTTCGGTGATTATTATTGGCGCCAGGAGGTCCTTATTTTCCAATGAAGCAGGTTTGGGTACTGCCCCGATGGTGCATGGTCAATCCAAGACCAATGAACCGATTCGCGAGGGTTTAATTGCCATGCTAGGACCCTTCATCGATACGGTGGTGGTTTGTTCGCTCACTGCTTTTGCTATTTTGCTCACGGGAGTTTGGCAAAACTCTGAAAATGACGGCGTCAAATTGACACTTGAAGCTTTTGAATTGGGAATACCGGTGATTGGAAAATACCTCTTGATGATTTCCGCCTTGGTGTTCGCGCTTTCTACCATGTTTACGTACTCCTATTATGGCCAAAAATGCGCCAGCTACCTCTTTGGGGCGAAGATGGGAGAGTACTACAACTACATTTACTTGATTATGATTGTGGTAGGCGCTGTAGCATCATTGGATTTGGTGGTAAGTTTGGTCGATGGGATGTATGCCGTGATGGCATTTCCCAACATGATTGCTGCCCTTTATTTAGCTCCTAAAGTAAAGGCTGCTGCCAAGGATTATTTTGCTCGAATGAAGCAAAACCCTGCATGAGATTTTTGATTGCTCCCAACGCCTACAAAGGAACGTTTACCGCGTTAGAAGCAGTTGCTTTGATTGAAGAAGTATTAGTTCATTCGTATCCATCTTCCCAATTCACTAGCCAAGCCTTAGCGGATGGAGGAGATGGAACCTGTGCCTTGCTGGCTGATTCCTTGGGTTTGGAGCGGATAGATTGCCTCTCCTTAAATGCGATTGGGCAACCCATACCTGGATTTTATGCTTGGGAGCCATCTTCTAAAACGGCTTTTTTGGATGTGTCTACCTGCTCAGGATTGGGGGTTTTGCCTACCTATGCAAGAGAACCAAGTTTGGCTTCCACCTTTGGCACAGGAATCCTCATTCAGCATGCAATTCAAAAAGGTGCCAAGCACCTGATTTTAGGTTTGGGCGGTTCAGCGACCATTGATCTGGGTGCTGGTATTTTACAGGCCTTGGGCTTTTTATTTTTGGATCAATATGGAAGAGAGATCCCGGCTTTTTCTCCTGAGTTTTTAAAACGAAGCCGGCATATTCAACGGCCATTACGGCTTCCTGAGGTATCCTTCACTTGTCTATGTGACGTGCGAAACCCGTTTTTTGGACCTAAGGGTGCTGTTCGGGTTTTTGGCCCTCAAAAAGGAGTGAAAGAAGCAGAAATAGAAGCTACAGAAGTCAGTACTGCAGATTTTGTGGACTTGCTTCAGCGAAAATCTTCCAATCGAATTTTAGATCAGCCTGGCTTTGGAGCAGCAGGAGGGATTGCATTTGGATTAGCCCAATTTTTCCCTTGCCAACTCGAGTTTGGAGCGCTTTACTTTTTTGAGCAGGTTAATCTCGAGGAGAAAGTAAGGCAAGCAGATTGGATTCTAACAGGGGAGGGGCAATACGATGCCCAAAGTGAAGCAGGAAAAGCCTGTTATGAATTGCTGCAACTAGCCCGTAAGGAGGGTAAAAAAATAGCTCTGATCGCATCTGGAAAGGAAGGGTACAATTCAGGATTTAATACTGTTCTAGAATTGCCAGCGCTTGATTTTGGGCAGCCTGACTTCAAAAAGAAAGCCCGAGAACAATTTCAAGGGCTTTTAAGGGAAGCAATTTCAAATAAGGTTTTCGACTAACTACACACGGATGTAGTCACCCTTCCAGTTTTTAATCTGTTGTTTAATTTCTTTGGAAGTTAATTTTTCAGCAATTGCACGGTCCATCAAAGTAAGGAGCTCCTCGTCACTTGCAAAGCGAAGTCCAATAATTTGACCGAGCCTCAATTCGCTTTCCTTTTCATCGAAAGTCTTTCCAGTCAGGTGGAAATACCTGTTTCTCATCTCATTCAGGATGATTCGGTTTTGAAGTTTCAGTGCATAGGAGCGCACAAGTAGTGGAAGTAGAAATAGGATGAATGCTCCAATAAAGAGAAAAAAACTATCTAGTGTAGCTTCTTGGGAGGAAAAATCGAACTTACTTACTGTCCAACCCAAAAAAAGAAGGACAAGTGGAGTGAGCACAAAGTGGTTGAATGGGTCGTAGCGGGTATGGTTCCCGAAATTTTGTGTTTTCATGGGGAGGAATAAAAAAAGGAGGCTTGAGGCCTCCTTGGGTATGATTTATTAATGATCGCTTTTCTTCTTCTTAGCAAAAGTATTTCGCGCATCCATTAAGGAAATTCCTGCACCAAGCCCAATTAAGGAGCAAACAATCAATAAAAACAACTGCGCTCCAGGCATAATAGGAGAACTAAAGATATCTACTAGGATCATGTGGATTAATTTTCTCGGTGAATGTGTAGCAAAGATAGGCTTGGGGCCCCAGATTAACAAGAGCGAAAGGCAATGACTAGAGTTCTACTCGTCTATGTCATCATCAAACTCTTCCTCGTCGTCGAAGTCATCGAAATCATCATCTCCTTCTTCATCATCGAAGTCGACAATGTTGTCATCCAAAAATTCGTTGTCTTCATCGAGGTCATAGCCGTCCTCAAAATCGTCTTCAAACTCATCCTCCTCCTCAAACTCATCCATTTCTTCGAATTCTTCTTCAAAATCCTCCATAACTTTCTTTAAAAGGGTTTTTATGATTCAACGATACGAAATAAACCAAAAAATTAATTACACCAATAGCGGTGTCTTTAATTTTTTTTCAATTCTTAAAACTTCCAGGGAAGAGTGAGTAGCAATCCACTTTTCCCTCAATAAGTTAGCCCAAACTTGCAGGTAAAAAATAACATCCTCTCTTGAATTTTTATTTAAGGAATCTCTTCTACCTTTTTCGATTTGAGCAAGTATTTCGGGGTCGGACAAGCGCTCAAGATGCCCTAAATCAACTAAAGTAAGCCCATTTTCGAGCATTTTAGAAACAATAAGGTCCATCGGATAGCCACTAGTTGGACAATAATCGATGAGCTGCTCATTCCAATCGCCATGGCGCTGCATGGCATATTGGTGAATTTCTGCCTTGGAAAAAGGGGTGAGCTCTTGCGCTAAATTTCCGCAATTACAAGCGCCCATGTGACCCCATTGGTAAGAGGCACCTTGTTGTAATTTGGATGCGGTTCGCTCCAATGCTGCGATTAATTCTGGAGTAGCTATTGCCATGTTTTTTTTTTTAATAAAACCTGTGTTGAAGCAGATGGTTTTCGTTTCTGCAATCAAATTTGATTTACTCTAAATTACTTTAGATTTTGATAAAATCAGTACACAAGTGCCTTAGTCAAGAAAATTTTTCTTTTCCTCGAAGTAGATCAAAAAACAAAATGAAATCTGATGCGAGGCTGTAGAAAGGATAGGTGAAGGTGGCAGGCTTATTTTTTTCAAAAAAGAAGTGCCCTACCCAGGCAAAGCCATAGCCTAGTACGGGTATACCAGCAAGCCAGCTGTAATTTTCCAAGGCAAGTGCAAATCCAAGTACAACTAAAACTAATCCCGTCCCTATAAAATGCAGTAAACGGGAAGTAGGGTGCTGATGCTCAGATAAATAGTAGGGATAAAATTCTTTCAAGGAGTTGTACTTCTTTTCCATAGTCAGTTGCTTGGGGTGAAATTATATTCAAGGAAGGTATTTGTTGTCTTTTCTAGTGCTTTAAGTGTGATTTTTGTCTTGCTCTTAGGAGTCGCCACTTCTGTTACACCCGTCAATGTCATCAAGTATTTGTCCTGCTTGGGATCAATCACATCAAGAATCACCTGAAGCAAGGCATATTTAGTCGTGGTCACGGGCGATCCGAAGTTTCTCATCATGGGATTAAATAGCCAAGGGTCATACATGCGCATGCCCCAAAAAGGATAGGGATTTAGGGTATTCACTCGCTCCCGTTGTCGCAAATCCTCGTTTGAATGGTAGCGGATCACCAGATCGGGTTGCTTCGCGTCGTAAATAAGCCCTGCAGCTAGCAACTGTTCCTCGAGTGCTTCTTGCACTTGCTGGTCTAATTTGGGATCTGAAAAGCCTGCAATCCCCAATTCCTTGTTGACCAACATGAAACTTCGGTAGGTTTTTTGGAAAGGGACTTCTCTGTTTTCTACAAAAATCTCTACCGTACTGCAAGCGGAAAGCAGCCCAACTAGGCAGATCAAATAAAAATAAAATTGAAAAAATTTTGAGCTGTGTGGGAACAGATTTCTTTCTTTTAATGACATGTGGTGAAGTTAATTTATCTTTTTCACGAAAAAAAAACGGGTATTCCAAAGAATGTGTTTTCGCCTACCACTACTAATGTTATTTTTGACAAACTATACCCATGAGCAGACCTGATTTTGACGATATCTATATGGAATTGGCGGTTAATCTCGCCAAAAGATCGCATTGCATCAAAAAGCATGTGGGAGCAGTACTGACAAAAGATACGCGGATTATTTCCATAGGTTACAATGGACCTCCTGCAGGCACGCACAACTGTGATGTGGAATTTCCCAGTGAGGGCTGTGCCCGTGATTCTAAGGGAAGTTGTTCCTTGGCCTTGCATGCCGAACAAAATGCAATCTTGTATGCTGTGAAGAACAATACTTCTGTTGAGGGATCTACTTTGTATGTGACTTTATCACCTTGCCTTGCTTGTGCTCGAATTATTTTTTCGATGGGGATTTCGAAAGTCGTTTACCTCTTCTCTTATGCTGAGTACAAGGGAATTGGCTCGGATGAAGGGGTGGATTTTCTTGTAAAATTTGGGGTAAAAGTGCAGCGCTACTCCAAAAAATTGGAAGTAAGTGATCTGTTGATCTAGATAAAATTAACCTCTGCCTGGAGTTGAATCCCAAATTTCTCCATTACAGAAGCTTGAACTTGTTCCGATAGGCTTTTGATTTCCTCACCAGTTCCGTCTCCATAGTTGACCAATACCAGGGCTTGCTTGGCGTGCACTCCTACATCGCCTATGCGTTTGCCTTTCCATCCCGTTTGTTCGATTAGCCAACCAGCAGCAACTTTTATCCCTTCGGAACTGGGATAACCTGGAAGGGCAGGGTAGTGTGCTTTCAATTGCTCAAATTGACTACTTGGGATGGTAGGGTTTTTGAAAAATGAACCCGCATTTCCAATTTCTTTTGGGTCTGGAAGTTTGGATTGTCGGATCTGGATCACGGCATCGCTCACTTCACGTAGTGTAGGATGTTGCACTCCATTGGCCTGAAGGACTTCTTGAATTGCTCCATAATCCAATCGGAATGCAGGGGTTTTGGACAAGCAAAAGGTGACGGAGGTGATTACATATTGATCTTTAAGAGATTGCTTGAATACACTTTCTCTGTAGCCAAACTGACACGCTTCTGCATCAAAAGATTGGATTTCTAAAGTATCCCGATGCATGGCTTGAAGGCTATGAAATACATCTTTAATTTCTACTCCATAGGCCCCAATGTTTTGCATGGGCGATGCACCTACGGTGCCTGGAATCAACGAAAGGTTTTCTAATCCAGCCCAGTTTTGAGCGATGGAATGCAGGACTAGTTCATGCCAAACTTCCCCTGCACCTACTTCAATCCACAGGTGATTCTCATCTTCTTTAACGACCTGTACCCCTTTGATTTCTAGTTTGATGACCAGACCTTCAACATCTTTTGTAAGTAATATATTGCTTCCACCACCCAGGATTAATACAGGGGATTGATTTTCTTTTGCGGAAATTAACGCCAATTTTAATTCGGCCAGTGTGCTTACCCTAGTAAAAAATTTTGCCTTTTTGTCAATTCCAAAGGTGGTATAGGGTTTCAAAGAAATGTTTTCTTGTATCTTCATGTGCCAAAACTTCTCCTGCGAATTAAAGAAGATTTTATGCCATTGTGAAATGGAATTGTTGAAGCCACTATTTAAATATGAAAGAAATTAGTATTAACAAAGTTAAAGTCAAGGCTGGAGAAAAAGCCGATATAAAAATCCCAATTGCCAAACTTCCCACCCATACTGTAATTGATCTCCCCATTTTTATCCGATCCTCTCCAATTGAAGGGCCAGTAGTGCTGATCAGCGGTGGCGTTCATGGGGATGAAATTAATGGAATCACCACTGCAAAAAAGCTTTTAGAAGCCTTTGATCAAGAGTTAGAATTGATACGTGGTGCAGTGATTGTCATTCCCTTGGTAAATATTTATGGATTTCTATCCAATAGTCGGACTTTTCCAGATGGTCGCGACTTGAATCGCAGTTTCCCAGGAAGTAAAAAAGGTTCACTTGCTTCCCGAATTGCCCATATCCTGAGTGAGGAAATTCTGCCAGTGATTGATTTCGGGATTGACTTCCATACGGGAGGTAGAATGATTTCAAATCATCCTCAAATTCGAGTAGATTTTAAGGATAAGGTAGGCGTAGAATTAGCCAAACACTTTGGTACACACTATGTAGTGCATTCGAAGCATATTGATAAATCCTTTCGAAAAACAGCTTACAAAGCAAAGAAACACTTGTTGGTCTATGAGGGAGGGGAATCGATGCGATTGGATCCGTATGCGATTGAAGAAGGGATTTCGGGTACCAAACGACTTCTCCACCATTTGGAGATGATTCATGCGCCTCAAGTTCCGCAAAACACCCTTGTCTTAAAAGACAGTACCTGGATTCGCGCCAAAGCATCTGGAATATTCTCCTGTATTGCTAAGCTGGGTGATTTTGTGCGCAAAGGTGAACTGCTAGCCACCATTTCTGATCCCTATGGGCAGGTAGTGGTCACTGTACTTGCTACAAGCACAGGTCACCTTATCGGAGTCAATAATAATCCAGTAGTCAACGTGGGAGATGCTTTGCTCCATATTGGTGAGGAATAAAAATCATTTCCTCCTTAAACCAAAAAAAGGTCCCGTATTTTTGGAACCTTTTTTGTTTAACTGAAGTAGGTTTTTAATCCTTTTAATTTTTCAAGTAATACTTTTTCAGTAACACGATAATCATCTGTATTTGTAATAGTTGTGTTTACTGAAAAATAGTATTTTATTTTGGGTTCAGTACCAGAAGGTCTTGCAGAAATTTTGCTTCCATCTGCGAGGTAAAACTGCATCACATTGGATTTGTCTAAATCCAATGGTTCAACTTTTTGAGTTTTTGGATAGCTAATGCGCGCATTCTTCACATCGTAGATCATCTCTACTGCTGAGCCGTTCATCTCCTGTGGTGGATTGGTTCGGAACTGACTCATGAGCTCCTGAATTTGTTCTGCACCGTCTTTTCCTTTTTTGGTGACCGAAATAAGCGTCTCCTTGTAAAATCCAAAACGCTGGTAAATTTCTGCGAGCACGTTAAACACGGTTTTTCCCTGCGTTTTGTAATAGGCTACGGCTTCTGCTACGAGTGCGCAGGCACTGACGCCATCTTTATCACGGACGAAGTCACCCACCAAGAAGCCAAACGACTCTTCACCGCCAGCTATAAACGTTTCTTTCCCTTCTTTCTGAAGGATGATGGAAGCGATATTCTTAAATCCTGTAAGGACATTGTAACAAGGTATTCCGAAGCCTGCCGCGATTTTATTGATCAGCTCGGTGGTGACAATGGTGTTCACCATAAAATCAGTTGATTTGGCAAGACCTAGCTCTTTTCTACGGGAGAGCAAGTAATACACCAGGAGCGTTCCTGTTTGATTTCCATTCAGTAACTCATATTCTCCCAATTCATTGGGTACTACCGCAGCATAGCGATCTCCATCTGGGTCACAGGCAAGCACAAGCGCTGCACCTACTTTTTGACCCAATGCCACCGCCAGTGTGAGTGCCTCCGCTTCTTCAGGATTGGGATAGATTACTGTTGGAAAGTTTCCATCTGGTTCAGCTTGCTCCTTGACCACTTGGATATTTTCAAATCCAAAGGCTTTTAGTGCAGCAGGAACCATTTTGCCTGAGGCCCCATGGATGGGAGAAAATACAATAGGCATTGATTTTTGAGCCTGTATCGCATCCTTCGAAAGGCTCAGTTCTTTTACTCGTTCGAGGTATATCGCATCAAAGTCTTCTTCAATGTAATGAATCAGCTCATCCTGCTTGTTCCAATTTACTTGTTCGAAAGAGGTGATCTTTTGAGCTTCCTTGATGATGTTGGTGTCGTGTGGTGCTACTACCTGGGCACCGTCTTCCCAATAGGCCTTGTAACCATTGTATTCCTTGGGATTGTGTGAAGCGGTAATCATGACCCCAGACTTACATCCAAAGTGCCTTACTGCAAAAGAAAGCATGGGAGTGGGACGCATTTCTCTAAAATACATCACTTCGATGCTATTTGCGGTAAACACATCTGCCGTAGTCATCGCAAATAAGGTATTGTTGATTCTGCTGTCGTGGGTTATGGCTACCTTTATTTTCTCACCAGGGAAACTGGCAATCAAATAATTGGCCAACCCTTGAGTAGCCATGGCAACGGTGTAGACATTCATTCGGTTGGTTCCCACACCCATCAAACCACGTAATCCTCCAGTACCGAATTCTAAATCTTGATAGAATGAATCCACCAACTCGGTGGGATTGCTTGCGATCAATTCTCGAATGCTCGCCTTGCTTGCCTCATCGATTGAGCTTGCTAACCAGCTTTCTGCCTTTTTTAAAATGGAAGGATCAATGCTACTCATGGGATTGAAAAATTAAGTTTGGTACTACAAGTTAGGAAAAATGTTAGGGAGAGCCATGGCTAAAAAAAGCCTACAGCTACTTCCTAAACAAGGAATTATAGATTGCCTCTCAGTTGTTGTTCACGCTCTATCGATTCGAATAAGGCTTTGAAATTTCCTTTTCCGAAGGAAGTAGCTCCTTTTCTTTGGATAATTTCAAAGAATAAGGTTGGGCGATCCTGAACCGGTTTGGTGAAAATTTGGAGTAAATACCCTTCCTCATCTCGATCAACTAGGATGTTTAACGCTTTCAGAGGTGCTAGGTCTTCGTCGATTTTTCCTACTCGATCCAGTAAGTCGTCGTAGTAGGAGCCAGGAACTTCTAGAAATTCAACCCCTCTTTTTCGCAATTCTCCAACGGTATGGATGATGTCGTAGGTAGCGATTGCAATGTGCTGCACTCCTGGCCCTCCATAAAAATCGAGATATTCTTCAATTTGAGATTTTTTCTTGCCTTCGGCAGGCTCGTTGATTGGGAATTTGATGTACCCATTGCCATTGGAAACCACTTTCGACATCAAGGCAGAATATTCTGTAGAGATGTCCTTGTCATCAAAGGTCAACAACAACTTGAATCCCATCACATCCTCGTAAAAGCTGACCCAGCGGTTCATGTCACCAAGCGCAACATTTCCTACACAGTGGTCGATGTACTTTAAGCCGATTTGCTCTGAAGAATAACTGCTTTTTCGAGGCATGTAACCTGGTAAAAAGGTGCCCTGGTAGTTTTTGCGCTCTACAAAGGTATGTATCGTGTCCCCATAGGTTTGGATACTTGCTACCCGAACCTCTCCATGCTGATCCTGAACCGTCTTTGGTGCTTCTACCGATACTGCTCCACGGCTAGTTGTTTCTTTCCAGGATTTATCCGCGTCATCTACCCAAAGCGCCAATACCTTCACCCCGTCGCCATGTTGACGAATGTGATCGTTGATGGGATGATCAGCTGAAAGGACAGAGGTGAGCACCAGGCGGATTTTTTCTTGCTTGAGCACATAAGATGCACGGTCTTTCACGCCAGTTTCTGGACCCGCGTAGGCGATTAATTCAAATCCGAATGCATACTGGTAGTAGAGTGCGCTCTGCTTGGCATTGCCAACATAGAGTTCCACATAATCGGTACCATTGATGGGGAGAAAGTCTTCAGTCATGGCTTGTATTTGGGTTAATTCTTGGGGCAAAGGTAAAAAAGTCCAGTCAAAAAATTCCGGATTAGCGCCGACTATTCCTGAGAATTTTCATTCATATACAGGCTAATCCAAGCCATAAGTAAGAAGGAAATTGCCCAGGTACCGTATCCAGGAATAAAACAACAAAGTAGAATCAAACTGTAGTAAATGGGTGCCAATACACCTCCAATTACGAACTTCCAGGTACTGGTAAATACCTCGTCTTCCATTTGAGGAGCAATTCCAAAGAGCCAAATCCAATACAAGGGCAAATGAAATAGTTTCATCAGTTTATTGCCGAGGTAGCCAGCTGATCTGACCTTAGTAGTTACTTGATGACCACCTAAAAATCGCTCTACATCTTCTTTGCTGCAGACATCCACTTGGTTTGCAAGCAGGTGCTGCAAGGTTTCATCGTAGTTGTCATTTGAAAGGTCTACCACCAATGACTTTAAAGCCGTTTGTACTTGCCTGGTTAGCTTTACAGCCTGAGAAGGATCGGGATCAACAGGAATTGGTTTTCCAATGCTAATTTTCGCCGAGCTCCCAGATTTTTTATGGGCGCTGTATTGAATCCCAACGGGAACAATAACTGGTTTAAGTTCTGGATTGGCTGCTAAGGCTCCATAAGCCATCCGGGTGAATCCTTTACTGAGTGGGCGGATATTCCGAACTATGCTGTGGTTGCCCTCTGCAAAAATCAGTACCGATCCATTTTGCTGTAGGACTTGATTTGTTTTTTGAAAAGTTCGTTGGTTCTGAGGAATGGTGGAAAAACCATCCAAAACACGATAGACTGGCAACATTTGGACGAGGTCTAACAAATATGCAGCGATGGGATTTTTGAATACGGCAGCACGAGTCAAAAAGTAGGGGCGAATTGAAATATGTGCGGCTACCACCAAAGGATCGATTAATGCATTTTGATGGTTGGCAACAAGGATCACCGGCTGGTTAAGCGGTATGTTTTCACGACCCTGCACGATTATTTTTTTATAATAGACATGCAAGGCTATTTTTATAAAGAACCTTAGGAAGATGTAAATACCTGTTTTCATGTGAATTTTCTCCAAAAACCGGCTACCATGATTCCTGAAATGAGATGCCAAATTCCCCACCAAGCAGTAAGTAAGGCCATTCCTCCAAGTCCTGAGAAAAAACTAAAGATAAGTACTAGCCCTAGACCTGAATTTTGAATTCCTGTTTCTATAGCGATGGTTTTCACATCTTGGAATGGCAATCTTGCTAGTTTGGCAGTGAGAAATCCTCCTGACAAGCCCACAAAATTGTGCGCAAGAACCCACAAGAAAATTGCCCCGATGTAGGCCATGAAAAGCTGGTAATTACCGAATAAGGCAATCACAATCAAAGCCCCAAAAATGAGTAGGCTAATTGGTTTTATTGCTTTTGCCATTTTCTTAGCCAATTCAGGAAACTTGGTAGCGGTTAAAATCCCGAGTAATAGAGGGAATCCCAGAATAAGAACTATGGTAAAAAAGACATCAAATGGGTCAAGCCGAACTTCTTGAAGAAGCTGGGCGGTAGGAGTATAAGATTTCGACCAAAAGGAAAAATTTAATGGTGTGAGGATGATGGCAGCTATACTGGAAAATGCGGTTAGGCTGACAGATAGCGCAATATTTCCTTTAGCTAGACTGGTTAAAAAATTAGAAACATTACCTCCTGGACAAGCTGCAACTAAAAACATGCCTAGGGCGATGCTTGAAGGTGGATTGAGGAGCATGATTAACACCCAGGTAAGAAAAGGCAAGACAAAAAACTGGGAAAAGATCCCGACAACAAAGCCTTTAGGATTTTTGGCAAGGTATTGAAAATCTTCCCATTTCAACTCCAATGCAACTCCATACATGATGATCGCAAGTGCAATATTGAGCCCAAGCAGGTTGTCTGGAGAAAAATTGAGTTGAACTGAATCTAGTGCATCGGGTGAAGCCATTGCCCTAAAATCAACTTAATAACGGAAAAATCAAAATTACTGGGGAAGGTAGAATTGATTTTGATTAGCTAATTCGGATTAATTCTCGGATACTTTTCCAATTCCACTAACTTCTTTTTTTAGGATTCGTGGATTTCCAGAATAGCTTACTTTTCCT
>CAMCBC010000052.1 GCA_945872775.1 Spirosoma fluviale
CAACTGAATGGATTGAGGTACAGTTTGGTTGATGAGTTCGGTCAAGCTTGAGACTCCGATTTTTTCCAACATCGCTGCAACTTCCGCCTCTGTCGGGCCATTGTGTCTGCTCTCAAATTTGACAGCAGTATTAAGATTGATCTGCATAAGTAAGGGGTAGAACGTATGAACTATTTGGGTGTGAATTCTTTCCGATTTTACGAGGACAAAGGTATACTTTCCGCAAGGAATTGCCGAGGTACAACTTCAAAATTTTATACCATAACACGCAGAATTGATAAGCGGTTTTTTTGAGGGCAAAAAAAATAGCTAGCTTAGGGCCTTAAACGAAAAAAAATGAAAAATAAATACCTATTGAGTGCTGTATTGGGGATTGCAACCCTCACCACAGCCTGGGCTCAAAACCCTGTTCAAGTAAAGTATGCCAACACCATCACGGTGGAGGATCTTACCAAGCACCTGACCTATCTGGCCTCAGATGAGATGAAGGGTCGTGATACGGGTTCTCCAGAGGGAAAAATCGCTGCCAACTACCTGGCTGATTTTTACAAAGGCTTAGGCTTGACTGCCCCTAATGCGGGTAGCTACTTCCAGAATGTTCCTTTGGTTAGTTCCCGCTTCACCCAAGTGAGCCTTCAGATCGGAAAAACCAAGTTGGTGGAAAACACAGACTTTGTATTTACTGGAGACGGAAATCTAGCAAAAGCAGTAAAAACAGACCTAGTATTCTTAGGCTTGGTAAGCGATGAAAACCTTGCCAAAGTGGATGTAAAGGGCAAGCTCGTCGGACTGTGGGCTGTGGGCGTACGAAGCAATGATTTGGTGACTAAAGTGATGGATGCTGGAGCCGCTGGAATCGTGATCGTGACCATGGAAGGTCAAGCTAATTTTGACCGCATCGCCAATCGATACAAGTCCATGGCTGGCAATGGCCGCATTGGATTTGATCAGGAGATCAAGCAACGTCCCGTATTTATGGTGAGTTCAGACAAGATGGCTCAATTGTTTGGTGCTTCAGTAGAAGTATTGAAGGAAGCAGCCAAAACAAATCCTGAAACCATTGCTTCGCAGAAAGCAAGCTACCAGATTGTGAAGACGAAAGCTCCTGTGGATGCTGTCAACGTCATGGGCTTTTTGGAAGGAACAGATAAGAAAGAAGAAGTATTGGTGATCTCCTCTCACTACGACCACGTGGGCGTGAGCGCTACTGGAGATGCTTTCAACGGTGCCGATGACGATGGTTCAGGAACTGTTTCTGTGATGGAAATTGCGGAAGCTTTTGCCAAAGCAGCCAAAGATGGCGTGAAGCCAAGAAGAAGCCTTTTGTTCTTGAATGTAACAGGTGAAGAAAAAGGATTATTGGGCTCTGAGTATTACTCCGAAAATCCTGTTTTCCCAATTGCCAACACCGTCAACAACATCAACATTGACATGGTAGGTAGAATTGACTACGAATACCAGAAAGAAGCAAACAAGGACTATGTGTATGTGATCGGCTCGGAGATGCTATCCTCTCAATTGAAAAAAATCAATGAGTACAACAACATTACCTACACCAACTTGATCTTAGATTACAGATACGATGCAGCGGACGATCCCAATCGTTTTTACTACCGTTCTGACCATTACAATTTTGCCAAGTTCAATATCCCAGTGATCTTTTTCTTCAATGGGGTACACGACGACTACCACCAGGTAACCGATACGGTAGACAAAATTGAATTCCCGTTGATGACCAAGCGTGCTCAATTGATCTTCCATACCGCCTGGGACCTTGCCAATAGAGAGCAGCGGACTCCAGTGGATGGAACCAATACTAGAACAGACCGATAAAAAATAAGGGGCCAATTGGCCCCTTATTTTTTTCTTCTTCGATCAATAAAGGCATTGCTTCGCATTCGTAGAGAAAGCAACCCATCGGTTCAAGAATTACCCCTCCCCGTGTTTCCCTCTATTTTTTTGATTTTTAGTTTTTAGCTGATTACGGTTTGGCTTCTTTTGCTTCTTCTTCGCCTTCACTTTTGCTCCTTTACCAATGTTTTCTTTGGGGCGCTCCCTCTTTTCATGGAAAGCACCTTTGTAGTCTGGGTTGTCCCGTTGCTTCAGCCGATCTAACTCGCGCTCATAGCCTTGCTTTTCTTCAAAAGGCGTAGCGGGCACATCCACTTCATCCGGAATGGGCAATTCCTCTACCTTCATCCGAATAAGATCTTCGATTTTTTCAAAATGATAGGACTCTGCTGGGTTGATAAAGGTGATTGCCTTTCCTTCATTCTCAGCTCTACCTGTTCGACCGATGCGATGCACATAATCCTCATAGATCAGCGGAACATCAAAATTGATCACGTGCGAAACTAAAGTCACATCCAATCCTCTGGAGGCTACATCGGTAGCAACTAGCAACCTTACATCGCCAGCCTTAAAATCTTCCATGGAGTTGATCCGCGTGTTTTGCCCTTTGTTGGCATGAATTACCCGAATCTCTCCGAAATGCTTGCGTTCCAAGAAGGAATACACCGACTCCGCATTTTTTCGGCTGCGCGTAAAAATCATCGCTCGGTTGATTTCTTCATTCTCGAGCAAATGCGCAAGTAGGTTAATCTTGGTTTTTATATTGGGAACGTTGTAGATGACTTGGGCGATCGTCTCTGCCGTAGTGGCAGAAGGAGCTACTTCTACGCGCTCTGGAAACTCTAAAAATTCCGCTGCCAAATGGTCTATCCTTCCGGAAAAAGTGGCAGAGAAAAGGAGGTTTTGGCGCTTGGATGGAATCACCTCTAGAATCGCTCGGATTTGAGGCATAAATCCCATGTCCATCATTTTATCGGCTTCATCCAAGACCATCGTTTTTAGGTCCTTGGTATAAATTGCCCCTTTCCGATAGAGGTCCATAAACCTTCCCGGAGTGGAGATCAACAGGTCTACTCCTGCTTCCACGCGCTCAATTTGAGTTTTGGGACCAAGGCCCCCATAGAGACTCGCAATTCGAAGCCCGGTATATTTCGCCAAGTGCTGGGCCACTTCTTCAATTTGCATCACCAGTTCCCGCGTAGGTGCCAACACTACTCCCCTTGGGTGCATGCCCTGCGCATACTTGATTTTCATCAGCAGTGGCAATAGGTAGGCAGCAGTTTTACCGGTACCTGTCTGTGCAATCCCCAACACATCATGCCCTGCTAGCGCAAGTGGAATGGTCTGTGCTTGAATTGGAGTCGGAACGGTATATCCGGACTCAGCTACAGCATCGAGCAATTGTTTGTTAAGCTTGAAGGCATCAAATCCTATCGGTTCGTTGCTCATTGGGTAGCGAGGGAATAGTGAGAAAATGGGAACCTAGACTGGTTCAGAAACACAAATATAGGCAATCAAAGGCGGAATCCTTCGGAAAAGGCGTAGCGCATGCCTATGATCCCCTTATCCTAACGGCGGAAATCAGCTTTGCTGGAGTTGGAGCACGGATGAAAATTGAGAATTCAGCCCATCAAAAAGCAGCAGAGATTCGGAAGAGGTGTATTTTTAATGCAAATAAATTGCCTTGGTCTTGCTCCAAAGGAAGACAGTCCTTACTTTTGCAAACCAATTCAAGGAAAGCTGTGAATTGGAACCCCACATGGTGATTGTAGCTCAGTTGGTTAGAGCGCTGGTTTGTGGATCCAGAGGTCGCCGGTTCGAGCCCGGTCTTTCACCCAAAAGCCCCTCCCTTGAGGGGTTTTTTTTATAAACTCGTTTTCTTTTGGCATGGCATTTGTCAAGAAAACAAAAACTAAACCAACAGTTATGTTTACTCTGTTTAAATCATCTCCGAAATTTCCGGTTGTGAAACCAGTAAATATCCTGCAGATTAAAAACTACCTCAGCAAGTTTGAAGAGTCCATCAAAACCTGTGAGGAACTGCAGAAGGAAGCGGTTCATTCCTGAAAAACAAGAATAATTTAAGGTTATGGAGACATAACCTTTATTTTTTGAACTTTAATTTTTCTTATCCCAGCAATAGCTTATTTTTAGTTGAATTCAATTTTTCCCAATGAGCAGCTATATCCATTTTGATAAGTCCCAATTAATCAATTTAAACTATTCCCTAGAGCGGGAAATTATTCGGACCAATCGATCTGGGGCCTACACGAGCACCACCATCATTGGTTGCAATACCCGAAAATACCATGGACTGCTCGTGGTGCCGCAGCCACAAATCGACTCGCAAAATCACGTGTTGCTCTCCACCTTGCATGAGACGGTCATTCAGCATGGGGCGAGCTTCAACTTAGGCATTGCCAAATACCCGGGAAATTATTCACCCAGAGGACATAAGTATTTGGAGGATTTCGATTCGGAACCGATTCCCAAACTGACCTACCGTGTAGGGGGTGTTCTGCTTCAGAAGGAACTGATCCTAGACTCTAACCGGGACCGAGTCATGATTCGCTACACCTTACTGGAAGCCCATTCACCCACCACGTTACGCATCCAGCCTTTCCTCGCTTTTCGCGGCTATCACCAACTCATGAAAGCGAACGATCGCATCAATCGAGCGTACGAGTTGGTTGAAAATGGGGTAAAGTTTCAACTGTATCCCAACTACGATCCGCTTTACCTTCAATTATCCAAGGAAGCAACTTTCCATTCTCAACCGGACTGGTACCACAACCTGGAGTACATTCAAGAGCGGGAGCGAGGCTACGACTACCAAGAAGATCTATTCGTTCCGGGATACCTTGAATTTGAAATCAGCAAAGGTGAGTCAGTCATTTTTTCTGCAGGCCTAACCGATGCAGATCCAGAAACCCGAGCAAATGCGTTCAGCAAGGAAATCGCTCGTCGAATCCCAAGAAATAACTTTGAAAACTGCCTTAAAAATTCTGCAGGACAGTTTATCCGCCAGCGAGATGGGGAAGTACGCGTCATCGCTGGCTACCCATGGTTTGGCTGGTGGGGTAGAGACACCTTCATCGCAGCTCCGGGTTTAACCTTGGCTACAGGGGAACCTGAAACCTTTTTGGCGATTATGGACACGATGTCCAAAGATCTAAAAGGTGCACTTTTTCCGAACATTGGAAGTGGAGATTACACCAACATGACCTCCATGGATGCTCCACTCTGGTTTTTTTGGTCTCTCCAAACCTACATTCAGTATACTGGAGACAAAAAGACCGTAAAGGATCGCTACTTAGGCAAACTTCGAGGAATTATTGAAGGATTCAAGGAAGGCACAGACTTTAACATTCACATGCTCCCTTCCGGCCTAATTTGGGGTGGCCAAGAAGGCCTAGCACTCACCTGGATGGATGCCATCACGCCAGATGGTCCAGTTACGCCGAGAATCGGTTGCCCAGTGGAAATACAAGCCCTTTGGTACAATGCCTTGTGCTTCTACCATGAACTCAGTGGGGAAGAAGAATACCTAAGCCTAGCCGCCAAAGTCAAGGAATCCTTTGATCGGGAATTCTGGTCTTGGGACTATGGCTACCTGGCGGACGTGGTCGATGGAGAAGAAAAAGATTGGTCTATTCGGCCCAACATGCTGTTTGCAACTTCCCTACCTTATCGGATTTTGGAGGAAGAAAAATGCGATAAAGTATTGGAGATTGTTAAATCCAAACTTCTCACCCCAAGAGGTTTGCGTTCGCTATCTCCAGATGACCCAGGGTACAAAGGCTACTATTTTGGAAATCAAATCAGTAGAGACCAGGCCTACCACAATGGAACGGTTTGGGCCTGGCTATTGGGACATTTTGCTCAGGGCTACCTTCGCTTACACGGTAAAGCAGCAAAAATTTTCGTTGAGAAAATCATCAAGGGCTTTGATGGAGTCATGACTCAATATGGAGTAGGAACGGTGGCTGAGATATACGATGGGGATGCACCCCACCGCCCGAAGGGTTCGGTATCGCAAGCTTGGAGTATCGCAGAACTGCTACGAATGATGGACTTAGTCAAACAGGTTTAATGGATTCCCTATGAAAGTACTCATGTTTGGGTGGGAATTCCCACCCCATATTTCTGGCGGACTGGGCACGGCTTGCTATGGACTGATTCAAGGGATGAATGTCCACAAGCAAGAGGTGATTTTTGTAGTTCCCAAACTCTGGGGAGATGAGGAGCCTGTGGCAGACTTTGTCAATGCCAGCGGAGTGACGGTTGATTACCGAGAGCGCCGATTTAAAAAGCTCTGGAAAAACCTGACTTACCTCGAAGTCAATAGCTACTTGGTACCGTATTTAGGTCCCAAAGCATTCAAAAAATATACAGATTATGCCATCCATGACCGGACCGATGTGGATGAGAGCATATTTTCCACCAACTACCAGTTTAGCGGCAAATACGGCAAAAACCTCATGGAGGAAGTATCTCGTTATGCCCTAGTTGGGGCACAGATCGCACGGGACCGCAGTGACTTTGACATCATCCATGCCCACGACTGGCTAGCTTACCCTGCAGGCATCGCAGCCAAAGAGATTAGCGGGAAGCCACTTGTCGTCCATGTACATGCTACCGAGTACGATAGATCTGGGGAGTCAGTCAACTTTCCCGTTTTTGAAATTGAACGCGCGGGCATGCATGCCGCAGATCATGTGGTCGCGGTAAGCCAGTTAACCAAAAACATTTGCGTACGGAAATACGGCATACCTCCTGAAAAAGTAACTGTGCTCCACAACGCAGTACTCGACGCAAGCATCATTACTTCCTCCTATCAGAAAAAAGTACCGGAGAAAATCGTGACTTTCCTTGGCCGAATCACCTACCAAAAAGGCCCAGAATACTTTGTGGAAGCTGCTAAAAAAGTGATTGAGCGTGATCCTAAGGTCCGGTTTGTCATGGCCGGATCAGGAGATCTACTCAATAAAATGGTGGATCGTGTAGCGGAACTTCGCATGGGGACCAAATTTCATTTTACGGGATTCTTGAAAGGAGACGATGTGGATCACATGTATGCCATCAGCGATGTATATGTGATGCCTTCGGTATCCGAACCTTTTGGTATTGCCCCATTGGAAGCAGTACGGCACAATACCCCAGTCATTATCTCCAAGCAATCTGGAGTAGCTGAGGTGCTAAACAATGCCATCAAAATTGATTTTTGGGATGTGGACGCCATGGCAGACGCTATTTTTGGACTCCTGCACTACCCTAGCATCGCTCGAATGTTTACTGAACTCGGGGCAGATGAATTGAAAAAATTGAAGTGGGAGCATGTTGCTGCCAAACTAGTGACTGTCTACGATAAAATTTTAGCTCAACGCGCATGAGAACTGTCTGCTTTTATTTTCAAGTCCACCAACCTTACCGGCTGAAGCCCTATCGATTTTTTGATATAGGGGAAGATCACTACTATTGGAATGACTACCTCAACAGGAATGTCATCCAAAAAGTGGCACAGAAATGCTACCTCCCGATGAACTCCCTGTTGTTGGAGCTTATCCAGCGCTACCAGGGCAGATTCAAGGTTGCCTTTTCTATTTCAGGCACCTTCTTGGACCAGATGGAAGCCTATGCCCCTGATGTGCTGGAAAGCTTTCAGCGACTGGTGGCTACAGGGCATGTCGAGCTACTCAACGAAACCTACTCTCACTCCCTTGCTGCACTCAAAAGCAAGGATGAGTTTTTTGCCTTGGTGCACAAGCACCAGGATAGAATCAAGGAACTTTTCAACGGCTACAGCCCTAAAGTATTTCGAAATACCGAGTTGATCTACTCAGATGATATTGGGGCTATGGTCGCTGAACTTGGTTACCAGGGGATGCTTACCGAAGGTGCAAAGCACGTTTTGGGATGGAAAAGCCCCAACTATGTCTATTCCAATGCAAAGAACCCAAACCTAAAAGTGCTGCTCAAAAATTTCCGCCTTTCGGATGACATCGCCTTCCGATTTGGAGACAAAACTTGGGGAGATTATCCGCTGACCACAGACAAGTTTGTGAACTGGCTCAATGCCTTACCAAAGGAAGAACCCGTGGTCAATCTATTTATGGATTACGAAACTTTTGGGGAGCACCAGTGGGC
Source organism: Spirosoma fluviale (assembly GCA_945872775.1). Classification (GTDB taxonomy): domain Bacteria; phylum Bacteroidota; class Bacteroidia; order Cytophagales; family Cyclobacteriaceae; genus Algoriphagus. The sequence goes on from CAMCBC010000052.1 coordinate 7,999, forward strand.
AGAAACTGGGATTTTTGACTTCATGAGGCACCTACCGGAGGCAATATTTACCCAGTCCAACTTTACCTTCTCTACCCCTTCAGAGGTGGTAGCAGACCTTTCTCCAGTCAGCAGCATTCACGTTCCTACTCCTATTTCCTGGGCCGATGAAGAGCGCGACCTTACCGCTTGGCTTGGCAACGACATGCAGGACGAGGCTTTTGATCGACTGTATGAACTGGAAAAGAAAATCAGAAAAATCAAGGACCCGGAGCTACTTCGAGACTGGGAGTACCTGCAGACCTCCGATCACTTTTATTACATCTGCACCAAGTTCTTCTCGGATGGATCGGTGCACGAGTATTTCAGCCCATACGATACCCCATACGACGCTTTCATCAATTACATGAATGTATTGAGTGATTTTATTTTACGGGTAGAAACCGCTTCTAAGAAATAAAAAGGAGAATCCCTTTTGGATAAAGGGAGGGAGCTAACGATGGGAAACTGCTACTAAACTTAGTAGCTCTCGGAAGAATTGGGGAAATCCTTTGTTTTTACATCCGAAATGTATTGCTCGAAGGCTTGGGTCATGATTTGATTGAGGTCGGCATAGGCCCGCAAAAACCGTGGCTTAAACTCTTGGGTAATTCCCAGCATGTCGTGCATAACCAGCACCTGACCGTCCACATCTCCACCAGCACCTATTCCAATCACTGGAATGCTGAGGGCATTGGCTACTCGCTTCGCCAAAGCTGCAGGAATTTTTTCCAACACCAACGCAAAGCAACCGCAAGCTTCCAATAGCTTGGCATCTTCTACCAGCTTCTCAGCTTCAGCCTCCTCCTTGGCACGTACGGCATAGGTTCCAAACTTGTATATCGACTGTGGGGTCAAGCCCAAGTGGCCCATGACAGGTACTCCAGCACTTAAAATTCGTGCAACCGATTCCTTGATTTCAGCACCCCCCTCCACTTTGACGGCATGTGCTCCAGACTCCTTCATGATGCGAATCGCTGAGCGAAGAGCCTCTGAGCTATTTCCTTGGTAGTTGCCAAAAGGGATATCCACGACCACAAAGGACCTCTTCACTGCCCGCACGACTGCCGAGGCATGGTAAATCATCTGATCTAGCGTGATGGGAAGGGTGGTTTCGTGGCCAGCCATGACATTGGAAGCTGAATCTCCAACGAGAATGATGTCCATTCCTGCCGCATCCACAATCTTGGCCATGGAATAATCGTAGGCTGTCAACATGGAGATTTTTTCTCCACGCTGCTTCATCTCTTGAAGCGTATGGGTAGTGATGCGCTTCACCGAAGCAGAGGAATGATTAGACATATGTGCTTAGAGAAGGTGAACAGAATAGTTGTTACCCGAAAAATCAACTCGGATGTGCTCATTGAAGGTAGTGGCCAGCTCAAAGCCGGTGTAATCTGGCTTGACTGGAAATAAACCATGGCTTCTATTGACGAGCACTGCGATTTCCATTTTTTCAACTTCATGCTCCAAAAATGGTTTCAAGGCATACACCAATGTTTTCCCAGTGTTGAGCACGTCATCGACCAGAATAATCGTTTTCCCCTTCAAGGCAATGGGGCTGGATAGCTGAACATCGGTTGCTGTGACTGCTTGCTTATCCAAAAGTACCTCCACCTCTTCCACTTGCAGGGGAGAAATTCTGCGCAGCTCTGTGGCTAGCAGGTGGGCCAAAATAGTTCCCATGCCGGTGATTCCAGCCACTACCATTCCTCCAGAAGCATGGAGATTCCGCTCATAGATTTCAAAAGCCATTCGGGTGATCTTTTGCCCTACTTGCTTATGGTTCAGTACTTCGGTCATGGGATGATATTTAGAAAGTGAAAATTAGGGCAATTTGCCCTAGTTTCAAAACACTTTATCGATGACTATCCTCTTCACTTAGGATATTCAAGTAACTCTTGTAGCGGTAGGGGTGGATATACCCCTCATTTAATTTTTGGAGCACCACACAGCCGGGCTCGTTGACATGGGTGCAATTGTTGTATTTGCACTGTCCAAGGTACTGGCGCATTTCTGGAAAAAAATGGGAGAGTTCCTCCTCTGCCACATCCAAAATACCAAACTCCTTGATGCCTGGGGTATCAATGAGGTCTCCTGATCCTGGTAGGAAAAATAGCTCTGCAAAGGTGGTCGTGTGGACTCCTTTTGCACTGTAATCAGATATTGCTTTGGTTTCCTGCCTTGCATCAGGCAAAAGCGCATTGAGCAAGGTGCTTTTACCGACTCCCGAATGCCCAGCGATCAAGTTGGATTTCCCTTGAATTTTGGATAGAAGTTTGGTTTCAAGATCCGTGTCCTTCAGCGCAGACACTTCTACCACCGCATAGCCGAGGGGTACATAGATCTCGTGGATATCTTGAAGCCAGTCACTTTCCTCCTCGCCCTCCAGTTGATCCATCTTATTTACTGCCAATAAGGTGGGGATTCCATAGCTTTCTGTGGCTACTAAGAAGCGATCAATAAAGCCTAGCGAGGTTCGTGGCTTCTTCATCGTAATCACCAAGATCGCCTGATCAATGTTGCTCGCGATGATGTGCGAAAAGTGCTGTTTCCGTGTAGACTTACGGATGACATAGTTGTCCCTTGGGAAAATCTCGTGGATCACCGCCGACTCCTGTCCCTCTTCTTTTTCCAAGGCTACCCAATCCCCTACTGCAATGGGGTTGGTAAGTTTGAGCTCATCTTGCTTAAACTTGCCTTTCAATCGAGCCGAAAGAATCCCTTGGTCGGTATGGACTAGGTACCAGCTCCCAGTAGATTTGATGACTCTTCCTTTCATTTTGAGGAGGTTGAATTTGTGAGATGGGCTAGGATGCGGTCTGCTGCACCTAAGTTTGCCTTCACCCATTGTTGGGCAGCGGTAGTGGACTTCTGGTAAAATTCAGGTTGCTCCAACTGATGTACACATTCCTGAAGTTCAGAAAAACTGGACACTGCAAAGCCACAGCCTTCCAGCTGACTTTGTGCTGCCTCTGGAAACTTGGATGCACGCTTAGGATTTCCAAAGATTACAGGGATTCCAAAACCAAGCGGCTCTAAAATATTGTGCAGGCCTTTGCCAAATCCTCCACCCACGTATGCAAAATGTGCAAATTGATACAGGGAAGAAAGCATGCCAATGTTGTCAATAAACAAGATTTGAGGGTCTTGCTCCCCTTTCCATTGGGAGAATTTTTTGGTTGGAACCCCTAGCGCCGATGCCCAACGGTCCATCGCTAGCGCATCAAGGGCATGAGGGGCAATGATCCATAAATAATCCGGTTTGGATTGAATCAAGGGAATAAGTAGGGTCATGTCTTCCTCCCAAGCGGATCCAATCACTACAGTTGGTCTATCCTTAATCCATTCGCGAATGGTCGGAAAGTCCATTGGCTGCGCTGCTGTTCCAGCTACCCGATCAAATCGCGTATCTCCTGTTTGGCTTGCATTGGTGATTTTGAAGGAAGCTAACAGCTGAATGCTAGATTCATTTTGCGTAAAGATCCAATCCATTTGCTCCAGCATCCTGCGAAAAAAGCCCCCATACCAAGAAAAATAGGATTGATCTGGACGAAAGGAAGCAGCAATCAGATAGGTAGGGACCTGTCTTTGCTTTAGGGCCTGAAGGTGATGGTACCAGAGGTCGTACTTCACAAAGATGCTTCGGGTAGGATTCAAAACCGCTACAAAACGATCCGCCCAAGACTTGCGGTCCAGCGGAAGGTAGGTAATCCAATCCACTCCCGCCTGCGGCTTTCTAGCGGTAGGCTCATATCCAGAGGGGCTAAAAAAGCTCACCACCACCCAGGTGGAGGGTTCCTGTTCTTTCAATGCTGCAATGACCGGTTTTGCCTGTTCGTATTCTCCTAAGGAGGCTACATGAAACCAGGTTAAGGGCCCTGTATGGGTAGCTCGAAAGTCACTGAGCGATGAAAAAAGATTTTCTCGTTGCGCTACAAAATGCCTGATTTTTGGCACAAAAATGCCGAGGATTGGTAAAATCCTGGTGCTTAACTCCGTAAGTAGCCAATACACGACATTCATCTTTCAAAAGTAGGCAATCCCATAGATTTCTATATTTTTTTTAGCTTTTGCTTGGATGAAAAAACTAGGGTTGCTTTTTTTACGCCCTAATCTGTTGATATGGACTAGTTTGCGATTCAATTGAGTGAAGAACCAATGATTAAAGTTTTGTTTGTGTGTTTGGGCAATATTTGTCGGTCTCCAATGGCCGAGGGTATTTTCAATGCCAAAATCAAGGACTTAGGACTAGAAAAAAGCATAAAATCGGATAGCGCAGGGACTTCAGACTACCACATCGGAGAGCTGCCAGATGAGCGAACAATTCGTTGTGCTCAAAAAAATGGGGTGGGAATCAAGCACCGAGGCAGACAGGTGCACCTCACCGATTTTAGGGATTTCACCTACATCATCGCGATGGATTCGACCAACCTCCGAAATTTGGAAGTCCTTAAACTTCAATCTCGGTTTCCCAACAAGGAGATTTTTTTAATGCGAAACTTTGCCGCAGGCGAAACAGGTCTTGCAGTTCCCGATCCCTACTACGGAGGGGAGGAAGACTTTGAGAATGTATACCACATTTTAGATGCCGCACTAGATGGATTGATCAGTCACCTAAAAGTTGCCCATCCCCAGGTTTTTGAAACGTAAGGGAAACTCTGTTTTGTGAAGTTTCCCTTACGAATTGAATGCGGATTTTACCCCTAAAAAATAGGAACGGCCGATTTATTCGTAGGGTAAGTTTTTTTAAGAAGTAGGCTCCAAACTTAAAATTACCGATTTCACATCATAGATGTCATCCAAAACGAAATCTGGATTAGCGGTAAGTAGTTCAGCCCTAGAATGAGCTCCTGTAGTGACGCCTATGGTAAACAGACAACCTGCATTTTTGCCTTCCTCTATATCCACAGTAGAATCCCCCACCTTAATCACGGTAAATGCATCCTGTATCGAAAATTGGTCCATAGCGTAGAAAATCATATCTGGCTTTGGGCGATTTTTGGACACGTCCGATGCAGTCACTAGGGCATCAAAATGAATCCCTTGTTTCCACTTCAATTTTTCAAGTAGGGATTGAGCAGTGGCTCGATCATAGCCAGTGTTGAGCACCACAATCACCTCCATCGCGCGAAGCTCTTCAACTAGTTTTTCAGTGTTTGGAGTAGGAATTACTTCCAACAAGCGATATGCCTCTTTGAGACTTGATTGAAAATCGCTGAAAATCGACTGTATTTCCTCTTCGCCTAGCACAATCGCCTTGTCCAACAAGGTATCTCGAATGGCCTGAAGCTTTTCCTTGCCTGCTCCTGATTTGAGTACATCTTCGAACCTAATTGAAGGGGCTACCTTTTCTATAGCTTTGTGAAGGGTTCGGTAGACTACATTTCCCTCATCGACCGTGGTGCCGGCCATATCGAACACAACCATTTTTGCTTTCATATCCTTACTTTAATGCGGCTTCAATGGAAGGAACGAAGGTAGAAATCGGAGGGCTAACTAGGTTTGGATCTTTCGCCAAATCATCCCATCTCCTCAAAGCCACAGCTTCTTTATAAAATTCATTTTTTTCAAATACCTCCATTTCTGAAGGAGACATGATTCCTCCTTGGAACTCTAAACTTACCTTGGAAGAATTCGATAGGGCTTCGTAATACCCCTCTACAGTAGCACACAAGTATCGTTTTGCTTGCACATGCAATTTGACCGGCTGAACAGCTGCTAATTTAAAATGCTGAACCAAAAACTTCTCTCCCAAAAGTTCATGCAAATCGTCAATGCCTTTGTCACTCGCGTCGTCAGGTAAATCATGGAGTAAGTGCCCTACATCATGCAATAAGGAAGCCGTGATCAATTCATCTGAAGCACCATTCTTTCGGGCCAATTCAGCGCACTGCAACGCATGCTCCAATTGGGTAACTTCTTCACCTCCATACATGGAGGAGCCATTTTGATCAAATAGATTTAAAATCTGTTGGGTAATTGGATTTAACATAACCAATGAATTAAAGGGTATTAATTATCTCTTCAGCAAAACCAAAAGACATGGTCATTCCATGTCCACCAATTCCATTTAAAATGTGGATGCCTGGCGCAGGATTTAAATACAAATCAGTAGCTCCATTCATCATAATGGGATAGACCCCATTCCAAGATTGAATCATTTCCCATTGGTCGATGTGCATGAATTTCTTCAAGTAATCTAGAATCAGGGTATTGATTTCAACCCGATCGAAGGGATCAAAATCAAGTCCATACTCATGGGAATCTCCTACGGTAAGTTCCCCTTCGTTATTCTGAGACACCATTACATGGATGCCGTTTTTCAAGTACTCGGGCATTTCTGCTTCAATTTTTTTTCGTAACTGCTCCTGAGCCGTTGATGCTGCAAAACTCTTGTAATGAAGTAGGGACAATCCTCCACAAACAGAGGCTCCAATCTTGAAACTTGGGTCCTTGTGTTTGAATCGCATCATTTGCAGCTTGGTTTTTTGGATAGGCTGCTGCTTGAAGAGCTCTGGAAATAGGGTTTCAAAATCCGCACCTGAGCAAATGCAAATCAGATCTGCAGCGTACGAATTCGATCCTGAATACGCTGTATTGGATTCAACTTTGGTAATGGCGGTTCCCCAAATGAAGTTGATACCAAATTTTTCACTTAAAAATGGAGGGAGATTTTTGATACCCTCCCTAGGATCGATGATTACTTCATCCTCACTTCGTAGTGCGCCAAGCAACCCGTCTGGATTGATCCCTTGGTATTGATTCATCACTACCTCCTTAGAAATCACAGAAACAGGTCTTTTATTGGACTGGAACAATCCGCCGATTTCTTCAACTACCTCCATTTCTTCTTTGCAGTAAGCCAAATGGAGGCTTCCACATGGATTGTAAGGCGTGTTTGAGGCAGTCAAATAGTCCAACCAAATTTCTTTGGTTCGTAAGGCCCGGTTATACAATTTACCCTCAGGCTGACCGACCGGCCACAGCATCCCAAAATTCCGCACGCTGGCGCCTAGGGAAAACTGGCTTTTTTCGATGACGGTAACGGCAAATCCTCGTATGGCTAAGGCACGCGCAGTAGCAAGTCCCAAAATCCCTGCGCCTACAACAATCGCTGTTTTATTTTTCATGATGGAATTAATTTGTCTTGATTTTTGAAGTAAAAATAATTTGCAATCGAAAGTAAAATAATGAAGGTAGATGTAACGATAGCAGTGAGAATAAAGAAGTCCACCCAACTGTATGCAATGGTACTGAAGTTTTTAAATAGCAGGACGAAAGTGCTCCCAAGGTACCCTGCTGCGTCGACGATATACATCAAATAACCGATGTTACTTTTTATCTTAAAATAGGCAATCCATCTCTCAAAAAATAAAGCATGAAATGCGATGTAGGGTAAATACATGGAAAAACCAACCAGCACCATCCAAATCGTAGGCGAAAGAAGTTGATTGGAAAATAGAATTGTTGATAGCAATAAGAGCAGGCCTCCCAACAGGAGAATGTAAAAATTCATAAAAAATGCGAGCTTATTATTTTTGATGAAGATCATGGAACCAATGATCAGAATGACGAATAAGGCAATGGGTAGTTCAGACAATATCAATAGGCTAGGTATGTTTTCAATCCCAAAACTTTTCCAAAACTCGACGGCAAAATTGTCTCTTAAGTCTCTGAAGATGGTGAGGCACACATAAATGCAAATCGAAAAAATAATACCTGGTGCAAAGCGCTTGAAGAACGCTTTTCGCTCTGCCGCATCCATAGGCTTCCGCTCTGTTCGGGCCAAGACATCTTGTTCATCGGGTTGCTTTAAGGAATGCAGTAAATAAATCCCTAAAAACAAAATGGGTAAAAATACCAAGCCCGAAAAAAAGGGCATCCACATTTCTGAAACATTTAAATTGAGTAGCAGGTAGCTACCGACCCCTTTGACTATCCCCGAGGAAATGATAAAACTTGAGGCCATGGCGACACCCAAAAGTTCGGTATGCCTTCTCCCTTCAATGTAGCTAAAAACTACCCCCCAAATCATCCCCAAGGGTAGGCCG
>CAMCBC010000053.1 GCA_945872775.1 Spirosoma fluviale
AGTTTGGAATCCCTACGGTGGGATGCCCAGGCACCATTGACAACGACATTTATGGGACAGACTATACCATTGGATTCGATACAGCAGTGAACACCGCATTAGATGCCATCGACAAAATCCGAGATACTGCAGCAGCTCATGACCGGGTATTTTTCATTGAAGTGATGGGAAGAGATGCGGGTTTTATTGCAGTTGAATCAGGAATTGGAGGAGGTGCGGAATTTGTATTGGTACCTGAAACCAAAACTGATATCAACCAAATTGTCAAGTCTTTAAAAAATCTCAGAAAAAGCAAAAGTTCAAGTATTATCGTAGTTGCTGAAGGCGATGAATTGGGTTCGGCAGAAACGATTATGAAACTTGTTAGAGAGCAAATTCAAGACCCTACCAAAGATTTTAAGGTAACTACCTTAGGTCATATTCAGCGTGGAGGAAAGCCGACTGCGCGTGATCGTGTATTGGCTAGCCGTTGCGGAATGGCGGCAGTAGAAGGGCTGATTGCCGGAAAAACAAATTGCATGGCTGGCGTGATGAATGGGCAAGTGGTGTACACCCCATTTGAAGATTGCATAGGCAAACCCAAAACGCTTATTCCAGATCACTTGAAATTAATTAACCTACTAAGTATTTGATATGGGCTTCATTCCTTTGTTTTTAACTGCTTCAGGTGCTTGCCTCCTCTTCTTTCTAACGGTAAGGCAATACATGCTAGGAAAATTAACCTTCCAAAAAAATTTAGCTTCCCAGCTCGTCCAGGCTCATCCTGAGCTCGGTATTGTAGCAGGTGAACTTATAAATCCAGAGAAAATTCAAGAGCTATTGAAAGAAAAGGCTCCTCAAAATTCAATTCCGCAAAGCACCCTTGAATTATTGAGATCCATGAAAGTAAATCAATACCAGTTCAACGCATTAATCAAAAAAGCTCCCTACAACTGGGTGGCTGCTTTTGGTGGATTTAAGTCGATTTGATCATTTAAGTAGCCAAAAATTTCCTGCTCCTGATTGGGATGAAACCAGCGGATCAAGGGATCTTTTCGAAACCAAGTAAGCTGCCTTTTGGCGTAGCGTCTGGAATTACGCTTCAGCAATCGAATCATTTCCTGCTCGTCGTACTTTCCCTCCAAAAAATCAAAAATTTCCGTGTAGCCTAGGGTCTGAAGTGCATTCAAACTTCTCTTCCCAAACAATTCCTCCGCTTCTTCAAACAAGCCCTTGCTGAGCATCCCTTCCATCCGTTGATCAATTCGCTGGTAAAGCTCTTCCCTTGGCCTGTCCAATCCAATCTTAACAATTTCAAAGGGTCGCTTGACCTTAGTTTTAGTTCGGAAGGAACTGAATTTCAATTCCGTACCCCTCCAAATCTCTAATGCTCGCATCAAACGCTGTGGGTTGGCACGATCCACCTGGGCATAAAACTCAGGGTCTACTGCTTCAACGGATCCCTGAAGCCAGGGTAAGCCTTTTTCCTCAAATTCTTGGATGATTTCAACTCGAATTTCGGGAGACACCTCCGGAATTGCATCTAGGCCATTGGCAATCACATCTGCAAAAAGACCTGTTCCACCCGTCATCAAGACCACCTGCTTGAATTGAAATAAACCCTCCAGTAATGCCAACGCATCCTCCTCATAGTCCCGTACATCGTAAGACTCCTCGATCGATAGGGTATTGATGAAGTGATGCGGAATTTGGGACAGCTCCTCTGCGCTTGGCTTAGCGGTACCCAGATTCATTTCTCGATAAAATTGCCGGCTATCGCAGGAAAGAATTTCTGTCTCGAATTTTTTGGCTAGCTTTAAACAAAGGTCCGATTTACCAACAGCTGTTGGCCCTACAACAAGAATCAAATACTTAGGGTCCGTTGGCATTACTCAATTTTTAAAACTTAAAAGTCAGCAGGTTTGGGATGAAAAGCAAAAATATCTTGATCGTAGAAAATAAGGTGCAAGATCGAAAGCTGATGGAATACTTGATTGGACAGGCACATACCTTCCAAAGTTTTGATCAGGGTACGGTTGCTTTGTCTCATTTGGCAAATCAGAAACCTGATTTAATTCTAATTTCTCTTCAGCTCATTGATATCGAGCCCATTTTATTTTTACAAAAGGTGAGAGCACTTGGGAATCATGCCTGCCGAGTGGTGGGTCTCATTTCAAGTACCGAGGAGCAGCAGATTCCATACTTCAGAGAACTAGGCTTTGAGGAGTTGATTTCAAAGCCCATCCGACCCAAAGAGTTTATCCCCAAAATTCAAAGTTTATTGGCCCTACCAGAAAAAACTGGAGCAAATGAAGGAGAAAAGCCGAGTTCAGAACCAATTCTTAATCCTGAGATTTACCAGCAGCTGCTTCGCTTGAGTTCAAAAGAAGTAATTTTTCAAGTCTTTTCAGATTTTGCTATAGAATGCGAAAACCTACTACAGCTTTTGGAAAGGAGTAGCGCAATTGAAACATCAGAAGAAATTACACGTGCCATTCATACACTAAAAGGGAATTCAGGTACATTAGGGCTTGATAAACTCTATGTGGCTGCCAAGCACAGTGAATCCTTGGGAAAGCAGGAAAAAAGCATTGAATTTGCTGAAAGTCTTCACTACCTTAAGGCTGCAATTAAGGAGTTTCAAGAATTTTTAAGAACCGAACATAGTTTAAATAATGTCTGAAAAAATTAAGATTTTGGTAGGTGAAGATAGCTCCATCATCATCAACCTAACCAAAAGTGTTTTAGCTTTTGAGAATTACAGCATGAAAGCTGCTCGAAATGGGAAGCAGGTGCTGGAAATGCTTGCCACCGAAGATTTTGACTTGATTTTGATGGACATCACCATGCCTCAAATGGATGGAATCGAATGCACCAAGGCCATTCGGAAATTGACTGACCCTAGAAAAAATAGCATCCCCATCATCGCAATTACTGGAAATGCAGCCAATCATACTCCAGAAGATTTTCGAAAGTTTGGGTTTAATGAATTCATTCAGAAACCATTAAATTACGACTTAGTCTTGGCTACGGTCAAAAAAATATTGAGTTAAGCCATGGCAATCAAATACACCAAAAACTTTTTGGACAAATTGGAAAATTTGTTTGCCGCCTCCTCCTATCACCTTCGCTACGAAAAAGGAAACTTCAAATCTGGGTATTGCTTACTCAAAGACACCAAAGTGGTGATTATCAATAAATACTTCCCCTTGGAAGGTAAAATCAATGCTTTGATCGACATTCTTACCGAATTAGACTTTGATCCGAAAGAATTCAAAGAAAAAGTGAACCAAGATTTCCTTTCCGAATTACGCCAAACCACACTCAAATTTTGATCGTCACCTTTTTGGGAACAGGCACCTCCCAGGGAGTTCCAGTCATCGGTTGCCCCTGCCCCGTGTGTCAATCCCTAGATTTTAGAAACAAAAGATTTCGAGCCTCCATCCACTTGGAGGTAATGGGGCAATCTATTGTCATCGATACAGGGCCTGATTTTCGCATGCAAATGCTCCGCGAAGGGATCAAAAAATTGGATGCGGTACTGTTTACACACGAGCACAAAGACCATACTGCTGGCTTGGATGACATCCGACCCTTTAATTATTACCAGCAAGCCGACATTCCCATTTTTGGCCGACTAGCAGTTCTGGAGCAACTTCAGCGGGAATACGCCTATATCTTTAATGAAAAAAGATATCCAGGCGTACCACAGGTCGATTGCGTGGAAATTGATCACAACCCTTTTCAAATTAACGGCATAGGAATCACCCCTATTCCAGTTCTTCACTACAAACTTCCTGTTTTTGGATTTCGGATCGGTAACTTTAGCTACATCACGGACGCAAACCACATTCCTGAAGAGTCCTATTCGCTACTTGAAGGAACTGAAATTTTGGTGCTCAATGCCTTGCAAAAGGAAGCCCATATCTCCCACTTTACCTTGGATCAAGCCATTGAACAAGCACTACGGATTGGGGCAAAAAAGACCTATTTTACGCACATCTCACACCGCCTTGGTCTGCATGACGAGGTAGAAAAAGAGCTTCCTGAGGGGATATTTTTGGCGTATGATGGACTAAAGTTATCCGTCTAAGCCATGCACTTGACCTATCATTTTCTGCGGTTTCTTGCGCCGGCTTTGTCCGATGCATTTGCTGGAAATACGATCGTTTCCTGCTTTTCTCAAAGCAAGGATGAACTAATCCTAGAAACTGAAGGACCGCAAGGAACCCGGTTTGTTCGGGCACATTTACTCCCACCACAAGTTTACCTCTCCTTTCCAATCCAGTTTCACCGAGCCAAAAGAAATACCGTCAGCCTCTTTGATTCTTTAATTGGCGAGCAAATTCTGTCTTGCCGGGCTTTTTCCAATGAGCGAGCACTCAAATTTGAGCTCTCCTCTGGAAAAGTGCTGGTACTTAAGCTCCATGGTAACCGCAGCAATTGCTTGCTGTACCTTCCCAACGAAGTTGAACCTACCCTGATTTTTAGAAATGCCATTTCAGAAGATAGAACATTGGATTGGAGAAGTTTAGACCGTGAACTAAACCTAAGTTTAGAACAGTTCATTTTCTTGGAAGGGAATGTTTCGCAGTTCCTCCCAACCCTCGGTCCAGTGCCTAGAGCTTGGCTCAAGGATAAGGGATACTTGGAAAAAACCCTTTCTGAAAAATGGGTTTTGATGGAAGAATTGATAGACCTTCTCGATAGCCCACTGTATGCATTGGTGGAAAAAGAAGGAGAACTAATCTTAAGTCTGTTGCCTGAAACCCATGCCAAAGCTTCCTATGCGGACCCCATCCTTGCCTGCAACGAACTTTTTTACCAGGCTTTGGTATTGGGGAGTTTTGAAAAAGAGAAAAACAAATTACTGAAATCCTATCAGGAGCAGCTGAAAAGAACCCAAGCCTACCTCAAAAAATCCACGGAGAAATTAAAAGAGTTGAAGGATTCTCCTCCCCCCTCCCAGCTTGCCGATGTGATCATGGCTAATCTCCATGCTTTCGAAGATCCCCTTGGACCAGTCGAATTGGAGAATTTTTACACTGGCGAACCTGTAACAATAAATCTCAAGCCCAAGCAAAAACCACAGGATTTGGCAGCGTCCTTGTACCGGAAATCTAAAAATAGACAGCTAGAATTGGATCAATTGGAAAAGACGCTTGCGGCAAAAAATGAACAGGCAATTGCGCTTCAAGCCTTGTTGGATCGGCTCAGTGAAGCTTCAGATTTCCGTGGATTGAAGGAGTTCAAAAAAGAACACAAGGAAGACCTTCCCGCTACAAAAAATGAAGTAGGAAGTCCATTCAAAGTGTTTGAAGTTGAAGGATTTACCATTTGGGTCGGCAAATCTGCCAAAGACAATGATGAGATGCTCCGCAACTTTGTCCACAAAGACGACCTTTGGCTCCATGCCCGGCAAGTACCAGGATCTCATGTGATTGTACGAAAAAAAGGCATGCCTGCGGTACCTCAGCAGGTGGTGGAGCGAGCCGCTTCTTTGGCAGCATTTTACTCCAAACTCAAAACAGATTCCCTTAGTCCTGTGATTGTAACTGAGGTCAAGTTTGTACGTAAAGTGAAGGGATCTGCCCCTGGGTCAGTGGTGGTGGACCGAGAAAAAGTGATTTTGGTAGCGCCCAAGGGGCCTGACCAAGACACCGCATCCAACGCCTAATTTATTCTGCGAACAGATTTGATGGGTCGATTGGGTATGATCCATAAGGCAATCCCTAGATTTCAGTACCATTGGCATTAAAATCTAGGGAAAGAAAGGCATTTTAGCCTAGGTAAACGTCCGTAGGTTTCTTTTGAATCAAATTGCGAAATTTCACACCAAGAAGGCCACTGCTTCCACCCAAGATAAAACCCAACACCGCTGTAAGGAGCATCAAGCTAAGTCCTGATCCAAGCCCCATCAATGCACCCATCTTGTCGGGTAAAGTACTGGAAGTCACCGCTGAGATGTACAGCGTCTGACCCAACCAAACGAGACCCATGCCAAGTCCTCCCCCCAAAAATCCTCCCCAAACAGTAGGTCGAATTAATGCAGCAAGTGCCGTCACGGCAATCATCACCACCCAGTAAGGGGCTACGATGTTTAGAAATACCACCACTAAGGCGCTCAAGAGGGTAAATAATAGAAATTTCATGGTTGCCTTAGTTTAAAATGGTTTTGAACAATACTCCTTTTTGATCTCCCTTTTTCTTCAGACCAAAATCTACATAATCGCCTTTGGCCCAGATAGGAATAAAATTATCGTAAAATCTACTTCCTGGATTGCCTGATTGACCTCCTGGATATATTCCAAAGGCCTGGATGGTCGATCCTAATTCCACTACCATTCTCCAGCTCGCTCCATGTCTAGGGCCAGTGGCGTTGAGGATCCCAGCTCCTCCTCCAGTATATACATCTGGTACAGAGAACGCTTTAAATGTGGGTACAAGGTGCTGAATCGTTGTTTTTTTGTAGTCTGCCCAACCGTAATCCCCTTCCTTACTTTCCCACTTTTTCATGGCCACAAGCAAGGAATCGAACCCGACACGCACATGGTATTGAGCTGTTTGAACACCCTCAGCCATGTGTACATCAAAAATGGCATCCTCCGGAGTATCACGCATCAATGCAATCGTCTGGTAGTTATTGGGACGCACCACGGGAGCTCCTTGCTCCATCAATTCTCTCCATACGCTCTCTGCAGTTTCTGCAAACCAAATGGAATAAAGGGTTTGCCCTTTTTTGGCAGGATCAGCAAAAAAGTCCCATGCCTTCAAGTCAGTCAAGTACTTCTGTGCTTCCTTTGAAGACGACCCATAGGCAGCAAGTAAATTGAGCATGACGGGCAAGGACTCTGCAGCCTGGAGGTTGTAGGAATCGTACTGCAAGCCCTTCATGTCCTCCACTGTGATTTGTTGCATTGCGGCTAGCTCGCGGTTCAACCTGCGGTTTCGGTAATGCTCGTACGAATTATCAAAAACATAGTACGGATAGGTGCTATCTACGGGATGCTGGTTGGCCGAAGAAACAAATCCACGCTCAGGATTGAGGGTATTCGCATTGTGTTCGAAAGGAATAAAACCTTGCCATTCCATTCTAGGATCGGCACCATCCATAAAGAATTTGCCTTGCTCTTTCCACTTCAATGGAAATTTGCCTTGAATTCGCATGGCGATATCTCCAGTTTTGGAAGCAAAGACAAAATTTTGGGCCGGGGCAGCGTAATCTTTCAAAGCCTCGGTATACTGCTCGTGATTGGTAGCCTTGTTCAGTTGAATAAAGGTCTTCTGCTCATTGGAAGTACCCTGATGCACAATCCAACGGAGTGCAAAATTAACATCCTGGCGATCTGCCTTGAAGGATTGATCGTATACCACCGGTCCATAGTGCGTATACACCACAGTATCCAAAAATACTTCTTGGCCTTTTACTGCAATTTCTTCAACTCTAAATTCAGTAGGTTTCCATTCATTACCATACTTGTATGCTTTACGAGAAGCATCCTGGTAAGTGATTTTATACCAGTCTCGGGTATCCCTAGTGGCATTGGTTACGCCCCAGGCGATATTTTCATTGAATCCAGAAATGATACCCAGTGCACCAGGGAGTGTTGCTCCTTTGACCGTATGCGTAGGCGTACTCAATTGCATGGAATACCACAAGGAAGGGAGATTCAAACTCAAATGAGGATCATTCGCAAGAATTGGATTGCCACTTTTGGTCTTTTTCCCACTGACGGCCCAGTTGTTTGAACCGGTACCTTCAGTTGGCTGAACTAAAGGCTCTAGCTGAAGGGTTTCTTCAGGATAATTTAGACTATCTGGTTTTGCAGGTGCCGAGGACGTAAAATCCCAAACTCGTTCCTTTTCAATTACAGGATCATTTTCACTTGGAAAGTCGGGATACAGGCGATCTAAATTTACCTTACCTAAGATTTTTTTCAGATTGCTGTATTCCAAATCCCGATCACCGACTAGCATGTCGGTCATGTACTTAAGTAAAAGCAGGGATTTGTAGGCAGACCAAGGTTCAGGTCTGTAATTCAATAGCTTGTATTCTACGGGTAGCCGTGCATCGCTCAATTGAGCAATGTATTGATTGACGCCATCTGCATAGGCTTCCACCAAGGCAAGTGTAGCTGGATCATTTTCTGTAAGGTAGCTTATCCCTTTTTCTGCTCCATAAGCGAGCCCTTTTCTTCGGGTCATGCGATCCAACTCCAAGGCCATGGGACCGACGATTTCAGAAAGTCTTCCGGCAGCTGCACGGGTTTGAAACTCCATTTGCCAAAGCCGATGCTTTGCAGTGATGTAACCTTGGGCTCGGTAGAGATCCAACTCATTTTCTGCGTAGATATGTGGGATCAACTGCTCGTCATAGACCACTTCAACCGCTGAATTTAGATTTTCTAGGTCCAAGGACTCCTCTGCTAACTGATCCTCGCTAAATGAATTTTGCCAAAACCCATGATTGGGGTCCAACAAAGGAGCAAGTGGTGGAATCTGCCCAAAAGGTAAGGAAACCAGTACTCCCAAAGCACAGGTAAGGATTAGGATACTGAAAAAGGAAATGTATTTCATAGCAAGATCCGGGGTGGGAATTATCTTGGGTTACAAATTGTATCGGAAACTTAGGGAATTTTAAAATCAAAAAAAATCCCCGAACTCAGGTCGGGGATTGGAATTACTTATTGGATTGCGATTGGCAACTTTAATTTTTCCCATTTGATTACCATTCCGGGAGCTTCCACTGCGATGCTCAAGCTTTCTTGGCTTGCTTCCTCCCATTGGGGTTGTACCTCCACACGCAAAACATCATTTTTCTCGTTGTGCTGAAAATGTCCATGCTCGAGGTTCCAATCGGAATTAAAAATAACTGTCCAGGTTCCACTTTCTTTTGGGATGGTGAATATTGAATATTTGCCTGCTGCAAGTGCTTTTCCGGCTACAGTGACTGCATCAGCTAGTTCTACGTAAGTGGCCTCGTTTGCACCTGTTCTCCAAACTACATTGTAAGGAACAAGATCCCCCCAAATTGTTCTGCCTTTTACGGAAGGCGATCCATAGTGTACTTTAATCGATTTCCCAGACGCCTGACCTTCTGCAGTCATCAATGGGCTTGGACGCTGCTCCGCAGGCTTTTCGGCTGTTTGTTCTTGAGTCTCCGCAGAATTTGATTCTTCTGATTTGGGCTGGCAGGCTAACGTAAAAAAAAGAGAGCCAACCAAAACGTATCCTAAATAGTGCTTCTTCATAATTAGAAATTTAATAAAAATTTGAATGCTTAAAAATAAGGGAATGAATTAAAATTTATAGCTATACAAACGAACTTCTGTTGCAGGAGTTTGAAAATTTGTATTGCTTCGAAATTTGACCATGAAATCGAAAAATTTTAATCCTCGTGGTACTTTTTAAGTAGTCAAAAAATTGCTGCAACATGTTTATTGAGGAAAATTTTCCCATTTTTGAGGGCCAAATCGATCGCTTCACCTCTGAATTACTCAAATGAAATTTATCACTGGGCTAGTAGTAGTTTTGAGCCTACTTGTGTTTGGGTCTGTCTTCGTTTCTCCTGAAGTATTCCCTTATGCAGGATTACTTCCTTTCCTAATTCCGGTTGCGATTATTGTCAACATCTTTCTTTTTTTCATGCTGGCTTTAGCCTGGAGAAGGCTCGCTTTTTTTCCCTTGATTTGTCTTGCACTGGGGTATAAATTCTTCCTGATTTCCTTTCAGTTTCATCCCAAAAACGAGGATGCGGTTGGCCTCAAAGTACTTTCCTTCAATGCACACCTCTTCAATTACAAAAATCCACCCACAGGAGCGGAGGACCCAACTGTGTTTTCTTGGTTGAACGAACACCCTGCAGATGTTAAAGTCATTCAGGAATTCTATCAAGATTACACCATTGAAAATAAAGATGCATTGAAGTTCTTGAGTAAGGAAGGTGAATTTGATTACACCTACCATCCACTTCAAGGGGAACCTAAAAAACGATCCTATGGCATGGCCATATTTTCCAAATACCCCATCGTCAACAATGGAGTGGTCTTTGATGAAAAAAGCAGTAACGGCGCCATTTTCGCAGACATCAAAGTAGGGAAAGACACCTTACGCGTGTACAACGTGCATTTGGCTTCCATGGCTATCGAGGCAGAAGCATTTGAGAATTACGACAGTGCGAAATTGGTCTACAAGCAAACGCTTGGAAAATTGCAATTAGGAAGTCTGCAGCGTGCCCAGCAGATGAATATCCTCTTGGAACACCTTGGAAATAGTCCCTATAAAGTGGTATTGATGGGTGATCTGAATGAGTTGCCCTACTCCAATGCTTATTTTCGTTTGAGTGAATCACTCCAAAATGCCTTCGAGCTGGCAGGCAGAGGATTTGGCTTTACCTTCAATCGAATTCTTTTTTTCTTGAGAATCGACCACATTTTCGCCTCCCCTTCTTTGGTGCCCATCCAATTTAAAACACACCGTGAGGTGGATTATTCAGATCATTATCCTGTAGCTGCTACCTTCACCTGGGATGGTTTTGAGCCCTAAATCCCTTTTGTGATTGAATTCATTTTTATCGAGCGCATTCAAATTTCAAAGGAAACTGAACTACATCTTGTAAAAAAAATAGGTCAAATT
Source organism: Spirosoma fluviale (assembly GCA_945872775.1). Taxonomy (GTDB): domain Bacteria; phylum Bacteroidota; class Bacteroidia; order Cytophagales; family Cyclobacteriaceae; genus Algoriphagus. Next base: position 10,615 of record CAMCBC010000053.1, read on the forward strand.
CCTATCTTGCATCCACAGCAAAAATCTCATCCTTTATGCAGCAATACCACGATTTGATGAAGCGAATCCTTTCTGAAGGGGTCAAAAAAACCGACCGAACAGGAACAGGAACAATTAGTGTCTTTGGGCATCAAATGCGGTTCAATCTTGCAGATGGCTTTCCTGTAGTAACCACCAAGAAATTGCACCTGCGCTCCATCATCATCGAATTGCTTTGGTTTTTGAGAGGTGAGTCCAATATCAACTGGCTGAAAGAAAATGGCGTATCGATTTGGGATGAATGGGCGGATGAAAATGGAGACCTTGGTCCAGTCTATGGCTACCAGTGGAGACACTGGCCCGATGGAAAAGGCGGAGAAATCGACCAAATCAAAAACCTGATCCACCAAATCAAAACCAAACCCGATAGCAGAAGACACCTGGTCAGTGCTTGGAATGTGGCTAATGTGGACGAGATGGCCCTCCCACCCTGCCATACACTGTTCCAGTTTTATGTAGCCGATGGCAAGCTATCTTGCCAACTCTACCAGCGCAGTGCCGATGTATTTCTAGGTGTTCCTTTCAACATTGCTTCTTATGCACTCTTCACAATGATGGTCGCGCAAGTTTGTGATCTCGAGCCTGGGGACTTTGTCCATACTTTTGGGGATGCCCATTTGTACCTCAACCATCTGGAGCAAACCGAATTGCAACTCAGCCGAGAATGTAGACCGCTACCTACCATGAAGATCAACCCAGCGGTGAAAGATATTTTTGCCTTCACCTACGAAGATTTTGAATTGCAGAACTACGATCCCCATCCACACATCAAAGCACCAGTAGCCATTTAAGTCTAAAGGTTTAAGAATCTTTACCAATTAAATCCATAAAAAAACGCCTCCAAAAATTCTGGAGGCGTTTTTTGTTGGTTGAACGAACGGGGATTTAATTCCCCAACTCGTACTTGAGTGTTCTTCCTTTTTCTACTGCAGGTAGCCCTTCGGTCATCCATAGCGGAGCAGGAGCGCCTTTCAAGTAGTGATCAAAGAACTGGCTCAAACGAATCGAAAGATCTTTCGCATTCTTTCGCTGCACCAAGTTGTGATCCTCTCCATTGTATTGAAGTAGCCAAGCTGGTTTATTGAGGCGCTTGAGACCCATAAACATTTCAATTCCTTGGTACCAAGGCACTGCGCCATCCGCATCGTTGTGCATGATCAAAACGGGTGTATTGACGCGATCCAGGGTAAACAAGGGAGAGTTTTCCAAGTAGTACAAGGGCTTTTCCCAAAGCGTTCCACCAATTCGAGATTGAGTTTGCTCGTATTGAAACATGCGGCTCATGCCCGTTCCCCAACGAATACCTCCATAAGCGGAAGTCATGTTGACCACTGGAGCACCTGCACCTGCTGCTTTAAAAAGATTGGTTCGTGTCATCAAATACGCCACCTGATAGCCTCCCCAACTTTGGCCTTGGATCGCCATGTTCTCCTTATCAATACCGCCTAGTGCAACTACTGCCTGTACACCCGGCATAATGCAATCGTAAGCGCTAGGCCCTGGAAGGCCCAAATCGTACTTGATATCTGGCACGAATACCACATAATCGTTACTTACAAAATACGGGATATTGATCGTCGATCGGCTGGGTGCTGGCGGTCGGTAATTGTGTAGGGTCTCGCTATTTCGTTCGTAGAAATACACCATCATTGGGAATTTCTTCACCCCATCAAATCCTTCTGGAGTAAACAAAAGCCCTTGAAGTGGAGTCCCATCCTGAGCCAAGTAATCTACCAACTTCACATTGCCCCACTTGACTTCAGCTTGCTGTGGATTTAGCGCTGAGGCTTTGACAGGGGAAGAGAAAGTCAAGTCACTTAGGTAGAGATCCGGACTTTGTGTGTAAGTAGACCGACGGAAAAGAAGTTGTGATGAATTTTCTGCTTTTCGAATTCCATAATTGAGGTGATCACTAAACAACAATTCTTTAGGGAGACCTTTACCTTGGTAGTTGGCAGCATAGAATCCACTTTTCTTAGTTACTTCATCAAAACCAGAAAGAATTAGCGGTTCCTTGGGATCGATCGCTACCTCATCCACTTTCAAGCGTTCTCTACGGAAAGCGTTTTGCGTGCGACGTCCTTCCCCTCCCGTAATATTTTGGGCAGCTGCTGGATTTCGAGGATCCACCTTCCACAGATCAAAACGATCGTTGATCAGCAAGGATGCATCACCTTCTAGCCATCCAGCTGCACCATAGCTGCTAGGCAAGGAGGGAGAATCGTGGATTTCATCGTAAAAAGGTACTGGAATTGCGGCGGTCAAGTTGATTTTTGCTTTTGCCTTTAGGTCGTACGCCACCCAGGAACTATCTCTCGCATCGTACCAATAGGCATAATTTCCCCCTGGGGAGAGACGGGCAGAGCCAGAAGCATTTTTTTCAATCAATTCTTTCGCACCGGTGGTCAGATCCAAAAGGTAGACATCTTGTCCCAGTTGGATATCCCAACTGTAATTGCGTCGATAAGGTGCGTCCGTAGAGGCCAAAGCAATGCTTTTGGTGATTTTGTTTTCCAATTGCACCTCATCCACTTCTGGAGTGCCAAGTTGAACCACACGTAAATCCTTCAAGGAAAGAACAGCTAAGTAACTCTTCTTTTCCTCTTGGGACTTGTTCTTCAACTGCATGGGTTGGATTTCATCCTCTTGCCAACCCCAGATGTCAAGGCTCACCCGATCCTCATCCAAAAGCGTACTGTCATTTTCATAGGCATAGTCCTGGTATTCCGGAGATACTCCAAAAAACAGCCGGCCTTCATCCTCCGAAAACCGAAGTGAAGCATCTGGGCTGATGCGGCTATTTTCAAGTTTAACAGCTGATTTATCCAATTCAACCAGCATGGCTTTCTTTTTTACATCATAAACCAGCAACTTATGGCTTGGTTTTTTAGCTTTTAAGGAATCGTCACTGATTACAAAGGAAAGGTAACCGGACTGGGGAGAAAAGGCCATTCGTGCATAGGAAGTCATCTTTTCATGCACCAATCGATGTTCCCCTGAGCTCAATTCAAGCAAGTGGAGGGCGGCATTGTCTTGCTTTTCCTCTTCAGCAAGTACGTAATAGAGGAAGTCTCCATTCGGGGAGAAGCTGAATGATTTTACACGTTCAATGTCCCAAGTTTTTGTTCCATCCAGTGACCTAACGAGCAATTTGGTTCCATCTGTCTTTTTAGGTTTTTCGGCTTTCTTTGTCGAATCGGAACTGCTTTTCTCTTTGGGATCCTCTTTCTTGTCAAGTTCCTTTTCTAGGTGGATGGCAATCCAGCTCCCCTTTTCGGTAGGGGTAGCAAAAGACTTCACGCGAGCGATTTTCTCTAACTTCCCTGTGGACAGCTGGAGAATAAATAAACTATCCTTCGGCAAGTCATCGGCCTTCTTCTTTTTTAGTTTAAGCGCCCGAACGGAATCTTTTTGAGCTACAATTCTCCCTACGGCAAAAGCATCGTCTGGGGTAAATAAGAATCCAGTTCCACGAGGGATAATTGTCTTTTTGGTAGGAGTTTTAAAAGGGAAAATCTCCAATCTTCCATCCCCATCTTGAGGAGAGATCTGATACCCAACAAACTGTCCGTTTTTGGTAATTTTATCTGAAGAAAGGCTTTCCCAACCGTCGTAATCCGCGTGGGTCAATGAGCGCTTTTGTTGTGCGATTAGGGATTGGGAAATCAGCAGAAGGGTAAAAACCCATCCAGTGGTGCTTCGTAAATTGATCATGGGTGCAATTAATTACTTAGGGTAAATTCTTTTTCGATAAATCCTCCTCGGGTGGAAGAAAGCTTTATTTTTCCTTTGACAGGCGCATCGCCTTTTACTTGCACGACAAAAGTGGCGGTCTTTTTCTCCCCTGCTCCGGTGTAGCCCGCATAGATGGTTTTATCGTACAAAGTTGGAGTGGAAATTCGAACCGTTGCGTCTTGGTCTCCTTTTAGCAAGTCTTTGTCAAAATCCAAGGATACGCGATCCTCCTGAACTATTTTCACCAATTTGGCCTGTTCTAGTGCCACAGGCAATTTGCCTGAATTGGTCCAAGTTAAAGTCACCTGGTATTCTCCAGCCTTCACTTTCTTCACTTTCAAGTCATCCACTACGAGCTGAGGAAGTCTTTTTGCCATGGCAAGGTTGAAGAGTGCTTGTTTCTTAGCCCAACTTTCCAACTGCCAAGGAGGGCCATTTTGTCCAAAAAACTTGGGGTGAAAGCCTCCAAGCTCCACTTCACCCAATTCAGGATGGTTAAAAGCAGTCCAAACCTTAAACCCTTTGCTTCCATTGGCCTCGTCATCCCACATCAATCCGTCGTAATCGTCATAGATGCCATCGTTGTCGTAATCTTTCATCGCGCCATTGTTCCAGAGCTCATCCCCATACCAAATGCTGCCGTAGTAAAAGTAGCCGAAGTCAGGACCATGGCCGAAAAGTGGTTCAGGCTTCAGCGGATCACCCGTCATGGAGTTGACCTTGTAGCGGGTGGCATAGGTTTCGTACACATCGCCAGCCCAAGGGTAAGCGGTAAACGAAAGTCCAAGCTGATCCATCTCCTTGTAAATCGCCAAATCCTGGGGGTACATGCGCTCCTCGCTTTTGGAAGTGGACGGTGGGCGCAAGTGCATGGGTACTCGAGTATCCATGGAGTTGACTACCGAGATATTTGGGTGGCTCAACATCCATAGGACAGTAGCGCGAGATTCAATTTCACTGAGTGGATATTCTCCTGCACCAAACTGAGTATATCCCCTTCCGGTCAGATCTCCACCTGTGTTTGGCCTCCAGTTTTCCGGATAGTTGCGGTGAAGGTCTAAACCACCAATTCCATCTTCGTTGTAGCGACCATCGCCATCGTTATCTATCCCTTCGCTGTACATCAGGTATTCCCCCTTTCCTGGGAAAGTTTGCTTCATCAATCGTCCTTTCGGATCTCTAGGATCAAGAATGTAATTTGCCTTTTCTTTATCTTCAGGAGTTACTGCCTTTTTGCGGACTTGGTAGAGGATGCCGTCACCATCCAAATCTTCTTCTGGGTCTTCGTCAAGCATTCCATCTCGATCGGTATCTTGAGGTTTAACTGTGCTCCGATTGCGCTGAGCAGTGTACAAGTACATATTTGAACCGTCCGGATTATTTTGAGGCCGCAAGTAGATTACCTTGGTATCAAGCAGTGCTGTGATCTCCGGATCCTTGCCATAGTTTTCTAAAAGATGCTGGGTCAACCACAGGACAGATTCACTCGCAGTGATTTCTCCGGAGTGCCTACCTCCTTCAAAATAGGCTGCTGGCTTGTCTGTATCTTTTCCAGTAGACTTATTGGTAAGCGTCATTTGGTAGATTGGTCTTCCCTCAAACGATTCTTCGATTACATAAAGGTCTACCAGCTGTGGATATTGCTTTGCCCAGGTTTCATACCAATGGTACATGACATCCAC
>CAMCBC010000054.1 GCA_945872775.1 Spirosoma fluviale
CATCCGCCAGACCTTTCAATTCCTGACTCAGCACGGGTACCGGAACGTTTACGCTCACTTTTTTCGCGGCAACCACCTTTCCTAGAACTAAACCAGTAATATTTCCTGGTTTATCAAATTTAGGATCTTTACCCGTTTGTTTTACTACCTTCTCATTGTAAATATCATAGTTGATACCCTCAACCTGCTGCAATTGGCTACCAGCATCTAAATCCCCTCTAAAAGTTTTAATATCCTTACCATAAGTAACCGAGACTTTTTCAGATCCCATAATTTTAGGAACCTTTACGTCCACTACACCCAATGAATTGAAGACCACCATGCCATTAGCCTTGGCCCTATTGAGCAAAAAATCCCAATCACTGCAATTATGTCTAGCAATTACATCATGTTTTAAGGTAGTGGCAGCCACCTTCTTCGTCACACCTGCAGAAGTTAATAGTGTAGTCATGATTTCACTATCTTTTTTCTTCTCGTAGAGCTCTGACTTTTTTCCAAGTGTCATTTTAATTGCCTTATCTGACGCCTCCAATACCAATTGATTTCGTGAAGAGAAACTCAAATAATCCAAACCAATGTCAATACTATGCTTAGTAATTATTCCAGAAAAAACCTTGACATTTTTTTGCCCATAGCCTAGCGAAATATCTACAGCCTTTCCAGGGGCAAAACTTGAAATTTCACTTTCGGGAAACAAATTCTCATAGGATTTACCCCCAGCAATAGACAAATAGGCTCTGGCAATTTTATTTACCTCTGATTTCACCACAATTTTCATCACTAAAATATCCTTAGGAAGAGGCTTCCCTCCGACCTTCACATCAAAAGAGGTGGCCAGTTGCAATGAATCATCAGGGGATTTTGATAATGCCATGGTTTATTGCTCTAACGGTGGAATTTCAATTTGACTCCCAATTTTCAAACCTCTAAAGGAAGGTAGGTTATTGTAAGCCGCGATCTGTAGGTAATACTTAGGGTCGTCATAAGAGGATTCTGATAAGGCGATCAACGAATCCCCGTCTTTCACTGTGATGATTCTGGTAATATCTGGACTTTGAAACTCTCTACTAATAACAACTTCATCCACCTCTTCTACTAAAGTAAAACTTACGTCCGCACGTATTGGATCACCTTGCAAATTGAAATAAGTATAGTCTATTGATAGGTCGAATACTTTTCCAACTAGCATAAGCTTTCCCCATTGTAATTTAACAAAAGGAGGGCTATGGCTTGCCTTAGTAGGTTTTACAGTAACCTTTAGCAATTGATCAATCGAATCTTTAATGGAGCTCCCTGCCCGCCCCCGAACCTTGTCAGGCTTATTCGGAATAGCCCCTGAATTGTCTATGGTGAATTTTATTGAAATGGTTTGTTTATTATAAGCCGCATTTTTTGGACTGATTGGTGCTCCCGCTGCTGAGGTAGGTTCATCATCATTAGGGGGAAGCTCGTCATAGCTAAGTGATAAATTCTCGGGATTTATTTGTACCACATACACCCCACCTGAGAGTTTACCACTTGGCTGACCCTTGTCGAATTTAGTAAACGCTGTTAGCGAAAGATTTTTATTTAAACCAGACATCAGAAATCATTCATTTTTTTAATTTTATCCATTACTTCCTGCACGCACTGGTCTATTATCTGTTTCTTTTGGCCATAACTCAAACCGCCGGTACCTTGGTCTTTTTCCTTAGCTGGATTAGAAGAAGGTTTTTTGCCTGTATCTTCGGCACCCTCTAATATCCCTTTGACTAATAACTCTTTTATTTCTACAGGCATAGCTTCTTACAAATTCTGAATGAATTATATTACACCAAACATTACGCTATTTCCATTTTTGAGAAAACCAACTCAATAGATTCAATTACAATATCAGATTTTTTTGCATCAAGTTCGTCGATTTCCCACTTTACTGGAATCACATTGTATAAAGTCCAAACCATCACAGGTGGCAGGTAGGGATTTTTGTTTAACAGCACGACTATCATTGTTTTAGGAGTAATAAATTTAGGCTCCTCTAAGGTTTGAAAACACCAACGAAGCAAAGGAGAAGCAATAGAAGCTAATCCTCTTTTTAAGCTCAATCCACTTCGCTTTATTCCCTTAGGTAAATGATAGACTTCGTTGTTATTTCCACCGCTTTTGACGGTATCATATTCTAATTCTGATCCCAAACCAGATATTTGGGTAAAAGCAGCATCAAATGCGAGACTAGCCATCGTGGCCATCCCTTTCATTGCTGCACCTTTCATGCCATCAGGAGCAAATGCCACCATAAAATTATAGGATACTGGAGGATCTTGTAGTCGCCGAATAAGTGCTTTTCCAGCTTTAAGCGCTGATCTTGATGATAAATTAGTCTTTGTTCCACTCGTTTTTCTTTTGCTTGAACTAGACCCACTATTCTTTCTTGTCGCCATGGTAAGTTTAATTTTGTGCTACTGAATAGACTTTCGAACTAAATATCTCATTTATCAATGACTTTCCTTCTAATTTTAGAATCCCACTACTAAATCCTTTCCTTAACTTGTTTAAAGCAACCTAACTTGACCCTTACAACTTATTTACTAAAATCAAGCTATTGTTTTTCGGAGATTCCAAGAAGAAAGCTGTTCCATTATTTGAGTTCAGCAACATCCAGAATTTAGTAAAGTAGATTTTGCAAGTTACTTTGAGGATTAAAGTTTGACATACATCTCTGCAATGTATCCATTAAGCATCACATCGTATTTAATGCTTTTTGGACTAGGATTTGGTAAGGTTTTTCTGTAAACCCCCAATTGATTGGTTCTTTCTAAACGGAAATATCCCTTCCACAAGAACTTCATAGGGATAATTTGATTTGCTGTAAACTTATATGCAATCAATCCTGATTCGGTAGTCACCAACTCAGGTGACCCAAAATCCAATACTCCCTTAAATTCTCCTTCGTTTTCAATAATCAATCCTTGAAAATCACTTACTTTTTCCTCCGAACAATAGCAAAGGTAAACAGGTCGTATCATCCGGTTTTTGAAAACCACTTCTTTCGAACGAGGCTTAAAACGACGCCCTTGGGCAACTGGGAGTGGTAAAATAGGAAAATCGGCTTGATGTTTAATTCGGATGATACCAGACAAACCTGGCCTATCCAATTCCGGGTCAATAGTTCCCTGTTTTGCATCCAGTTGCACTGTCGCCTCAAGGTTATCGTCTAGAAAATACTTTACCTCCGGATCACTTACCAAGACGGTATAGGAATGGAAATAGATGCTGGAAAACTTAAACTCAAAATCCAAAACAAATGGATCTTTGTAAATAGCATTGGAAAAATCTCGATTCGAATTGGCAGCTAAAGCAAAACCTCCCGCTCTAGGCTTAAAAATAAGGTTGTAATTTTTAAGCAAGAAATTTGTTTGAGGGGTAGGCTTGAAGGTCAAATCCGTACACACCCTGCTTTCGTAGTAATCATGCAAAAAAACACAAGAAAATACTTCCAGGTATTTGGTGACTAACCGATATGAATTTTGAAACTGCTCCATTCACTTAAACCTAAACTTTTCTTTATGTTTTATTCACACTATCCCAAAATCAATCCAATTGATAAACAGGAGTTTATATTTAGTCAATACTACTAACTTTCAGAGGGCTTTCCTAAAACAGAAGTTACTTCCTCACGAATTAAATTATTTGTAAACGTCAACAACTTTAATTTATATACAGCGGAAGGCATGTACTTCAACCCCATGAGTGACCATACGCTATTCAACTCATCGAAAGTGAAATTAACAAACTCAAAACTCAGCTTGTCAACATTTGCCGAAAGCAAAGGTAAATTGGAGCTATTGAACATTTGGGTTCCTTGAAAGAACTCGAGCACGAGGGATATGTAGCGCAACGATTCAGTGTAGTTTGGGTCTGGAAAATTAGCCAGAAACATCACATACAAATTATAATGCTTGGGAGGATTCATGCCCGCATAAGCCTGATAGGCCCCATTTCGGATTACACGCTCTTCCTCGATATTCTGCAGAAATACGCACAATTTGTTGTCTATCTGTGAATTCAAGTTGCCAGACATGTCTACTGCATTGGCTAGAATAACCACATCCTCTTGAAGATTCAATTCATTTTTAATGTATTCATTCAAGGCGGTGGCAATAGAAGAAAGGACAACGTGAATCATTTTCGGTATGAATTAGGCCTTTATAGATTTTAAGAGAACTAAAACTAAGCGACCAAAAAATAAAGCAATAAAAAGAATCACGATCCCAGTTAGGATATCTGGAAGATACAAAAGGTCTGCAAGGGATTTGGTCGTGTCGGTCAACCAAAGAAATATAAAGAAAATAGGGAGACATAACACCGCCAATAGAAGAAGTGTAATAGCCACTAATACCCCTTGAAAAAAACTTTTCAACATAACCAAAAATACAAAAAAAAAAGTTCTTTACAAGGCCAATTTTTGGATTTCTAAACCTTTAATCCAAGATAATTAGTACTTGTTGGGAACCCTTCTTCATTCTTTTCTTTAAGGGACAAAATAAAAAAAAACTTGAGGCAATACGGGGTCAAACGGGGAGTGAATCCCAAAAAATCTTATTAAAAAGAATCAGACCTGCAGCCTTTGATACGAACCAGTTCGGTTGGTTTTAAAAAAAATGGTTCATTAAATTAACTAGGAACTTGATGAATAGTATGCTTAAATCATCCTATTGATTAGGCAGATTCCATGATCATTTCATCATACGATACGACGATCGATTCTACTGCAGCTTCATTACTTTGTGAATTCAAATCTGTACAGGTAAGCTGCTTCACGAAGGCACTTCGTAACGTCCAAGTTAACCTCGGTTCTCCCGACTCATCTAGCAATCGAATCACTATGGTAAGCCTTTCGTAGGTATTCAAGTTGATCTTAGAAATCAATTCATAAAACAAATTGTCTCTAGTGAAAACGCCCTTTTTAAGAACAAGATCTGCACCATTGGCTAATCCAGGCATTTTAATTACAGAGTGAACACGACTATTGCCATGTCTATACTCAATAACTTCTGCACCAGCATCAATTCCGGAAACTTCCTGAAAAGGAAGATCGGTCTGATCTCCAATATCTACTGAAAAATAAAACTTAGGTAAAGGCCAAAACTGGTCTTGTTCTCCACCTGTTCCTGCTGTAGGTGCTGCCATATTTGGTTAGTTACGCTTCATATACTCATTAACAAAAAGCAAAATAGTGACTTAACAAAAAAACACCCAATACCGATCTCAATAGTACTGCAATTGAAATTAGTATTGGGTATTGTTGAGTTTACCTAGCGATTAAGCTGCTTCAATTCTCAAACCCTCATGTGCAAACACGATGGTTTCGATAGCTGCTTCACTGCTCTGCGAATTCATATCCGTAGGAGTGATTTGCTTCGCAAATGCATTTGTCAAGGTCCAAGTCATCTTTGGTTCGCCTGCCTCGTCCAACAAACGGATAACAACCGTTAATCTTTCGTAGGTATTCAAGCTAATCTGTGAAATCCAATCGAAAAACTTGTTATCAGTAGTAAAGACACCTTTCTTCAAAGTAATGTCAGAATATTTCTTCATACCAGGCATTTTGATGGTAGAGTGTACAGGGCTATTGCCATGTCTATATTCAATTACCTCGGCATCAATGTCTAGTCCTGAAACTTCTTGAAAAGGCAAATCGGTCTGATCCCCGATATCAACGGAGAAGTAGAACTTTGGTAAGGGCCAAAACTGGTCCTGTTCTCCACCTGTTCCTGCGGTTGGTGCTGCCATAATTAGTATATTTTAGTTAAGTAGTTGATTATTAAGATTTTTGTTGTTGTTGCTCAAATGTGATTACAATGAATTCAGCTGGTCTTACAATAGCCACCTTAATGGTCATTTTCATCAAACCATCCAAAATATCATTTGGAGTCATTGTGGTTCCCAAACCAATCTCTACAGAGAAGGCATCGTCAGTGCTTTGGCCTGCCAAAATACCTGACTGCCACTGATTTGCCAAGAAGTTAGTTACCGTAGCCTTTAGGGTAGACCAAGTAGTGCTGTTGTTCGGCTCAAATACAAAACCTTCTGCAGCAGCTTTGATGCTCTGCTCTAAGAAAGTCATCGTTCTACGAACAGAAATGTAACGCCAATCTTGGCTGTTTCCATCTAGGGTGCGTGCTCCCCATACCAACACTCCTTTTCCTTGGAAAGTACGAATCGCATTGATCGCTTTACCATTCAAAGGCAAGTTAAGCTCTTCTTGGGTATCACTAGTGATCTGGACACTTGGGCTGATTACTGAACCTAAAGACAAGTTAGCTGGTGCTTTAGCTACGTTGACAGAGCTATCTACCATGGTGTAAACTCCAGCCATCGCAGGGCTAGCAGGCAACAAATTCAAGCTTTCAGAAATAGCTGTTAAAATCGAATTTAATTTTGCACTCACAACCTTTAGGGTAGCCTGTAGCGAAGTAATTTCTTCTTTAGTGGATGCAGTCTCAATCTTAGCTAATTCATTTTTGATTGCATTGGCTCTCGCTTCGTTAATACGACCGCTTTGCAAATCATCATTTACATCTTTAGACAAAATTTCGATCAAATCTGTAGCATTGCTGATGTTAGTGAAGTTCACATCTCCTGAAGACACAATAGTGGTCTGAACAAAAGGATAGTAAGCAGCACCCCACTGAAGGAAGTTTGAGCCTACACCTTCTCTGAACTGGTTAATCACATCGTCATCACCGTTAGTTCGCTCCTTAGCTCCATCATATACGTCCAAAATAGCGAAGCGGCTCTTAGTTGCATAACCACAGTGGCTCAACATCGCTTGCTGTAAAGAGAAACACTCAGCCTTTGAAAGCAAAATGGCCTCAGGGATTACCAAAAGAGTTGGCTCATTGTACTTCAAAACTTGTGGCAAACCTGATCCAGTACCTTCGTCGTTGAAGTCCTTAGCACTTACACCTGATCCGTAATCACCAACTGACAAAACGTAGCAATCTGCTCCGCCGTTGGAATAGAAGAATTTAACAGAAGAATGCAACAAGTAACGCGTAGAAGCGTCAGCTGTCAACTTGTAGCCATTTACTTGGCTAGCATCTTCACTGATTTCGAATTTCACAGAAGGAGCTCCTCCGAAGAATTGCTCAAATTCCGCAAAAGAGGAAATTCGAGTTGGAATGTTTTTTAACGACTTCGTTCCACGAGCCGCTTTCTGTGTGTATCCCAGAAAAATTGGAATAGCCGTCCCTACTGGAACCACAGAGGAAGCAAAGGCGCTTTTTTCTTCAATGTAAACGCCTGGTGTTGCTAATACAGTTGCCATAAATTTGATTTAAAGTTTAAGTTAATTTCTTGTTTGTAGAGATAGGTAATTCCAACTTTTACTTAGAGATTGGAAATAAAGTGAAAAGAAAATTAATTTTATAATTTATGATGAACTTTTTTTTGAATTTTTGAAAAAAATAATTTTACCCTAATAAAATCTAAGACAATTGCTTAAAATAAAGGATTCTAACAAATAAAAGAAGGGGGTTTATTAAATATTTATTAAAAAAATTGATTTAATCGACTTGTTTAAGTCATTAGAAAAATAATCAGGTCTACAGCCTTTACCATTCGGACAAATCATTTTCACTGATGCACTAAGTAAGAATTAGAAAACAATATTTAGAAAAGCCACTACCTAAAAACAGAGTTCAGTAAATTATATTAGAAAAATTAAATTTTTTAATTTTATATAACAACTATTTGATTTTTAATTTAAAAAATCTAAAGTTTAACTTGATTAGCAACTAAATATACTCTAGCCCTATCCAAATCTTCCTGCGTATCGATGGCAATAGCTTGGTGAATCGTCTCAACCATTTGAATGGACACTCCCTTCTCTACCAAACGCAGCTGTTCCAAAACCTCAACCTGCTCTAGGTATCCTTTAGGCCACTGGGTAAAAGAGAGGAGCATTTCCCTTCGGTAGGCATACACACCGATATGCCTCCAATAAGATAGATTATCCCCTTCTCTATTGTAAGGTATTGGAGACCTTGAAAAATAAATAGCACGGCGGTTTTCATCAACGACCACCTTTACAAAATTTGGATTTTGAACCTGACCGGCATCTAGAACATTCATCAAGCTTGCCACCTGAATAGCAGGATTAGAAAAAACCGAAACCAAATCACGTAGCGTCTTGGCGTCCTGAAAAGGCTCATCACCTTGCACATTGACAATCAAGTCAGCATCCACTTCCTGCAACGCTTCCGCAATTCGATCAGATCCACTTTCGTGCTCTTTTTTACTAACTACTACTTTCCCCCCAAGGGCTAAAATTTGAGCTTCAATCTGCGGATGATCAGTGACCACCCACACTTCATCAAAGACTTCTGATGCTACCGTGCTTTGATACGTTCGCTGGATTACAGAAAGACCCCCAAGGTCCTGAACCAATTTGGCGGGCAAGCGCGTAGATGCATAACGGGCGGGAATAAGTGCAGCTATTTTCACAGGTCTGAACAATGGCAATTAAATACTGATAAAAATTAAAAGAAACGAATCATCCCCCTACCCTACTATTCCAAAATAATGCATTTAATAGAAACGCACCTCACATTTTGGAAAGGCCTCCTTGAATGAATCTACAATTCTTGGCGTCAACCGGGTATTGAAACAGGTCAGCTTTTTGAGCCCCACACTATCTTCCAATACCTTTAACGACCTTAAATCCGTACTAGCCACATCCAATTCCTCCAATTTCTTTAGTGGCTCTAACCCTTTTAAGGATTTGATATTTGTGCCAGACAGGTTCAACTTCTTTAAGTTCGTAAGCTTACTCAATGCCAGCAGCTCTTCAATGCCTGTATTGGATAAGTCCAGCTCTTCCAATGTCACCAAGCCTGCAATGGGCAAGTAATCAATCGCTGGCATTTGGGAGAGGGTCAGGGAAGTAAGTTTAGTCAACTGACTCAATGGGGTCAATATCCTAGTAGGCGAGTCAAAAACAACCAATTTTCTCAAGTTCGTAAAAATGGTCAAAGGAGCTAAACTGGTGAATGACACCCGTTCTAATGCCAAGGACGCCACAGCTGTAAGGTGATGAAGTTCATCGGTGGTTGGAGAGGAAGAAAGCTTAAACTGTTCACTCAATACTTGTTTCCAGTCCTCATCCAAACCTTCCCACCAACTAAATAGGCTATCTGATCTGTAAATAATCGAAACATCAGGCCTTTTTTGAAGAAATTCAGGAAATTCAACTTCCTTCACTTGGGAGGCATTTACATTCAGATAGTTGAGCTTGGGGAGCACTGTAAGTCCTGCTATCGATAAGATCGGGCTTCCCTCGAGATCAATCCGCTCCAACAATACATTTTCTTGCAAGACAGCTCCATCTTGAACACTGGTGTTTTTAGCTGTCAACTGCCGAAGTGTCTTCACCTCCTGCAGTGGCAACAAGTTATCTACTTTGGTATTGTTCGAAATACTCAAGGAACTTAGCGCCACAAAACGAACCACAGGCATCAACGATTCAATTCCTGAATCATCAAGATTCAGTGTGGGGAAATTCAAGGTTTGAGTAAGAATTTCTATTCTTGGCTTTTCCAATTCCAACGAAGGGTTGATTGAAACAAGCGCTTGTTTCCAAGCACTAGACAAGCTTTCCCACCAAGATTGTAAATCCTTTACATGGTGAATCAAAAGAATTTCGGGATGATTTCGCATAAAAAGCGTAGCATCTTCTCGACTCAGTTTGGTTTCATCTGCTGCTATTTTTTTCAAACTGCTCAAGGAAGCAACAGGAGATAAGTCAGAAACCAAGCTAGCAGTAAGGTCCAAGTATGCCAGCTTTGTTAAACTAGTTAAAGGAGAAAGGTCTTCAAAATTAGTTTCCGCAAGCTCCAACTTGGACAATGCAGTGAGCTGAGAAAGAAGGGAGAAATTAAGGATGTAATTCTTGTTCAAAGACAAACTTTGCAAACTGCCCAAGTCTTTGATATTCTCCATGTTATTGAAGCCACTTTCATTTAAATTGAGTTCTTGCAATCTTTTAAATTGATTTAGAACAGCAAAGCTTTGAATGGATGTATTGGACGCCTTTAAAACCTGTAGGTTGGAAAGGTTGATCAGCTCACTGATATCTTCAATTTGTGAATTAGAAATATCTAAGTAGTGAAGCCTATCTGAATACTTAATAAACTTAATGGCCGCTGTTGGAGTATTGGAAAGATTCAAACTTTCCAATAAAGTAATGTTCGAGATTGGGGAAAGATCTTCAATAGTAGTTTGGCTGATATCCAAAAACTTTAAATCCCTCAACTCCGCAAGCGGTCTAAGATGCTTGATATTTGATTTTCCCGATAAATTAAGGGAATCTACCGCAACAAATTGGTAGAGCTGGGCCATATCCACTGAATCGGATGCTGCAACTTGAAACCGAGATTTAAAGTAAAGCTTCCATTCCAAATCGAGGGAAGACCACCAAGCTTTCAGCTCCTCATCGCGGCTTATTTTAGTGGTATAAATACTTGCAATCTTTAGCTCTTGGGAATTCTCATCCAGATTTATCTCAATAAATCTGGGTTTGGTGTTTGAGATTTTCTCTCCTTTCAATCCTGTAGCTGCAAGCGTCCGATCTAAGGAAGCTAAAAAAAAGACTTGCCCATTTTCCTTTTGGCCTGGCTTGATTTCACGGATTTTAAACTTGAACTCTACATTTTTATAAAAAAATTCGATGTCCTTTAAATAGGAGGCAACGTCTTTATTCGTGACTACTTTTCGGTCCAAAACCAAGTCATCTTCTACTTGAACCTTCCCGTCTCGGAAAATTTTAAGATAGCTTTCACGAATGATTACATCCTTATCACGGGCTGAAGTTTGAGAATTGCCAAGGGTATTGAGTAAAAATTCTAAAAAACGTACCTGATCTTCCACTTTGGTGGAAAGTTCGGTCAGTTGATCTGTAGAATAGCCTTTTATGGTTTGTCCTTGTGCAAGAGTTGACAACCAAAAAAAGAACAGAAGAAGTGCATACCGATTAATCTTGATCATAGATATACCTCAATAAAGTCTCCTTATCTCCTGGGCCTAATCGCATCAAATTGGACACCAACCATCCCGTATTGAATCCGGGTCTATTGAATTGATTCACTTCAAAATACCAGCCTCCAATTTGGAAAAAATGGAACTTGACCCCATTCACCGTTTCAAATCGAAGATTATCCTGCTTCATCTCAAAAAGAAAAATGGCTAAATAATCTGGTGTATAGGAAGTTGGCGTAAACGATTCTGGACTCTCAGAATCTTGGAATGCTCGCCTCATATTCATAAACCCAAGCTCATGACTCAGGGGATGAAGAAAATCTTTGGCTGATCCAACAGGCTTATTAAACAAATTTTTGAAGGGTTCAAAGATCACCTGATCAATCACCCACTCGTACCCCAAGCCCTCAGGCTGGATCTTCATAATAAAGGTCAAATTCTCTTTTTTGCCTTTGTACCAAAATACTGCCTCCACTTCAGCAATCCATCCTGGCTTATGAAAAACCAAGTATTGCGGATAGTTTGGAGAAAGTATATTGGAAATAAATTCGGATTTTAACTCCGGACTGATGCTAGAAGATTGATTGTCGAAAAGTATGGAAACAAATCCCTTTCTTAACTTCTCATTTTGGTAAAGGGTGTCTCCTGGATAAAAACGCTTGGTACCATCAATGGACTCTTCCCCGTTGAACCTCCTAAAAAATTGATTCATTTGTTTGGTAGAGGCGGCAAATCTACCATCATCTTTTATTGTCCCGGGGCTGCCTAAGCCTTGCCCCGAGACAATAGAGATGTATGAAATAAAAAAAGCAAAAATTAAAACGCTTTTTCTCATGCGGAAGTTTCAGTCACTCGAACATCGCCTAGCATAACGTCCCAAAATTCAATGGTACGGCCAGCAATCTGAGTTTGCTTCTTCTCTACATAAATGGTGATGTCCTTTTTGGTGGTGTCCTTGTAATTCATGCCAGTTTCAATGGAGGTTCCCTCAAAACGCTGGTAAACAGTAATTACACCCACATAACGACCATCAGGTTGACGCTCCAAATCAGACACGTACTGAATGTCATACCAAGTGATGTTCACCTTGTCATAATTCAAGGCCATCAATCGCTCGAAGTATCTTCTTACTTTGTAGTACGCGATCTCCTTGGTGTTAATGGAAGAAACTCCCATTTCTGCACCAGCTGCAAAAAGCTCTTCAGCTCTGTCCATTACTCGGTTTGCTTCGGAAAATTGCGTTTCCTTGTTTCCAATGATGGAAATGTACTTGGAAAGGTCTTTCACCTTTTCTAGAGCAAGAGAGTCAATCGCTTGCTTTCTTCTTGGGCTAATGTTGTCCTGAGCAAATGTTGCCGTCACGGTAGCAAGAAATAGCCCTAGGATTAGAATACCTGTATTTTTCATAAGAGATTTAATTTCGGGGATGGATTATTTTCTTTTAAGTTCCAATTCAGTCACTTTACCCCCTACCAAACGGATATCAGAGATGTAATTCAAGTTTTTCTTGGTGTCTTTCAAGTATTCCAAGTACTTCTTGATGGTGGTAGGCTCGTCATAATCTTTAACTCCACCTTCCTCATGAATTACAATTAAGATTGGGGTTTCCTGATTGGAGAACATTGCCAAAACCTCCTGAATGGACTGATTTGCAGCAGTTACATTGCTTGCAGATGCAATAGAGGCAAATTGACTTTCAAGCTTTTCTACCGCAATCTCCTCAGCAGAGCGAACTACAGCTGCTGGCGCTTGAACCTTAACAGGCGCTGCTTCTTCTTTTACAACAGGAGCTGGAGCTGGCTCAACAGCCTTCTTTTTACTTTTACAGGCACCCATAGCCAAAAGGACTAGTACTGCCATCAACATGGTTTTCCTTAAGGATAGCGCAAACATGGGATGTTTCATCATGAATTATTGGTTATTGATTTCGGTTAGGTGATCCAGAACGGATTCATTAATTGATGCAAATTAAATAAAACATTGCAAAGTTTTTAACTACTTACTTGAGTGGTCTATTTTTTTTTCAAGGGATTTAACTTGAAAAAATCCAAGAAATATCCATACCACAAATAAGTATTAAACTATATGTCTACTTCACCCTAGAAAACAACTAGTTACTGGATGCAACAACGAAAATAAACTTACAAACGCGCATCTACCAAAGAACGATCTAGGATTCCTTTGACATCATAAATGACCTGATTCGGATTTTTTCGAAGCGGCAAAGAAGCAAAATCATCGTGGGAAACAGCCAAAACTACAGCTGAATACGCTGAGATGTCAGGAAGCACCTTGCCAGTTTGAATTTTTATCCCGTACTCCTCCTCCACTTCCTGCCCATTTGCCCAAGGATCATACACATCTACCCCCATGTCAAAGGTTCGCAATTCATGGTAAATATCAATCACGCGCGTATTCCTTACATCAGGACAATTTTCTTTGAAGGTAAATCCTAGAATTAACACCTTCGCGTCCAATACCTTGATGTCTTTTCGCATCATCAATTTGATGATTTCAGTAGCGACAAACTTCCCCATGCTGTCATTCACCCTTCTGCCCGCAAGAATTATTTCAGGGTGATACCCCACCTCTTGTGCTTTTTGGGCGAGGTAAAAAGGATCCACGCCAATGCAATGACCTCCCACCAATCCTGGTTTGAACTTGAGGAAATTCCACTTCGTACCTGCAGCTTCCAAAACCTCTTGGGTATCAATCCCCAACAAATTGAAAATCTTGGCCAGCTCATTTACAAAGGCAATGTTGATGTCGCGCTGTGAGTTTTCAATGACCTTAGAAGCTTCAGCAACCTTGATTGAAGAAGCTTTGTAAGTTCCTGCAGTAATGATGCTCCGGTAAAGATCATCTACAAAATCAGCAATTTCTGGAGTACTGCCCGAGGTCACTTTTACAATCTGTGCCACGGTATGCACCTTGTCTCCGGGATTGATTCGCTCAGGAGAATAGCCCGCAAAAAAATCAGTATTGAATTTTAATCCAGAAACCTTCTCCAATACCGGCACACAATCCTCTTCCGTTACTCCTGGATACACAGTAGATTCATAGATGACCACATCCCCTTTTTTCAAATAATGCCCAATGTTTTCAGAAGCCTTCAACATTGGAATAAGGATTGGACGATTGTGCTTGTCTGTTGGAGTTGGGACGGTCACAATAAAAACGGTGCAATCTCCCAATGCTTCTGAATCAAAACTTGGAAATAAGCCCTTTTGACCAACCTGAGGACTGCTCGAAACCAAAACAGAAGAAAGTGATGCATCCGCAACCTCAAAGGTAGCATCGTGTCCAGAAACCAACTCCCCAACCCGCTTTTGGTTGATGTCAAAGCCAACCACAGGATACTTTTTGGAAAACTCTA
This sequence comes from Spirosoma fluviale, assembly GCA_945872775.1. Classification (GTDB taxonomy): domain Bacteria; phylum Bacteroidota; class Bacteroidia; order Cytophagales; family Cyclobacteriaceae; genus Algoriphagus. The sequence continues at coordinate 14,393 of CAMCBC010000054.1, forward strand.
CTGCCAAGGGTAAGCCTACATAGCCCAATCCAATTACAGCAATCTTTACTTCATTTATTTGCTTCACAAGCTATTTCAATTAGTCAATTACAAAATTTTAATAATCAGATAGTTATGCAGTGAAAAAAGGGGTTTATTATCGGCCTTATTTTTCCTTAAACAGCAGGTTTTCCTATCCCCTGAAATCTAAATCCTAACTTTTCCATACGGAGAGCATCCAAGATGTTTCTTCCATCAAATACCGTAGCTGGCTGCTTCATGTGTGCATGTATCTGCTCCCAGTCGAGCACCACAAACTCATCCCACTCGGTTAAAATAGCAACCGCTGCAGCATCTTTACATGCTTCATAGGCAGTATCAACCACCTGGACTAAACTCCTATTTTCTTCACTTGAACGGGTTCCCAAAAAGTCCAAGTCCGCATAAATTTTTTCTTTGGACACCTTAGGATCGTAAACGACCAAAGAAGCGCACTCGTCCAAAAGGTGATCCGCCACATAAATGGCAGCCGATTCGCGGGTATCGTTTGTATCTTTTTTGAAGGCCCAACCTAAAAATGCGATTTTCTTACCATTGACGGTATTGTACAAGCTTTTGATGATTTGCTTGGCAAATCTTGCCGTTTGATGCTCGTTAATTTTGATTACCTGCTCCCAATAATCCGCAACTTCATGCAACTGATAACTCCTGCAGATGTACACCAAATTGAGGATGTCTTTCTTGAAACAAGATCCACCAAAGCCTACGGAAGCCTTCAAGAACTTCGGTCCTATTCGAGAATCCATTCCGATTGCTTTGGCGACATCGTCCACATCAGCCCCTGTTGCTTCACAGAGTTCTGAGATCGAATTGATGGAAGAAACGCGCTGGGCAAGAAAAGCATTTGCTGTGAGCTTGCTGAGTTCAGAAGACCAAAGGTTGGTAGTCAAGATTTTTTCCTCAGGAACCCAAGCGGCATAAATCGAAGCCAAAGCCTGAATAGCTTCTTTTCCGGCTTCGCTTTGATCTCCTCCTATCAACACGCGGTCTGGAGTAAGCAGGTCTTGAACAGCTGTCCCTTCTGCCAAAAATTCAGGATTGGAAAGTACTTGGAATGAAATTCCACTCTGAGAATTATGTAAAATATCTTTTATAGCCTGAGCGGTACGAACTGGCAAGGTGGATTTTTCAACTACAATTTTAGAGGAGGTAGCAACTTCTGCGATCTGCCGAGCACAAAGCTCTACCCACTTCAAATCAGCAGCCATTCCCTTCCCTTCTCCATAGGTTTTGGTGGGAGTATTGACAGAAATAAAAATCATGTCTGCCTCTCGAATTCCTTGGTCTACGTCTTTTGAGAAAAATAAATTTCTCCCACGCGCTTTGGACACCACTTCTGCCAAACCAGGTTCATAAACGGGTAAAAAACTTAAATCCTGATGATTCCAAGCATCAATTCGAGCAGCATTGGCATCTACCACCATTACACGAATGTCTGGACATTTGAGTGCCAAGACAGCCATCGTAGGTCCCCCGACATAGCCTGCTCCGATGCAACAGATCGTTTTAATTTTT
>CAMCBC010000055.1 GCA_945872775.1 Spirosoma fluviale
AAGTAGGGAAGAAATTGTATGGAAACGAATAGTACAAGGTACTAAGTACAATGTACCAAGTATGTAGTACAATGATATTTAGAAGCAAGAAACAAGAGCCAAGAGATTAGACTAGAAAGTCTGCTGACACTGGAAACTAGTTTTCATCACTTCGACATTCTTCATTCAGCGTTCGAAATTCGACATTAGTTTCACTCTCGTATTTCGTATTTCGCCTGCCCGCCGCGGCGGGTACTTGGTACATAGTACTTAGTACCTTGTACTATTCGTTTCCATACAATTTCTTCCCTACTTCCTCGTACTTGTCTCCAGCGGTCCACTGTGGTTTTTGGGACCAGTTTGCAATTTTTTGAGCGGAAAGGATGTAAGATTTCCAGTACAGCTGTGCATAGTTCAAGTCAAAGCTCTCCACTTCATCTGCTGCCTTGTGGTAATACTTGTTGATCTCGTCGTCAAAGGCAGTAAAGCCAAGGGTAAAGCTAGGAGCAGGGATGCCTTTTCTGGCGAAATTCACATTGTCTGATCTGTCGTAAAGCCCCTGCTCGGGCGATGGGTCTGCTTTAGCTGTTAATCCAAACTCAGCCACGGCTTCATTGATCATGAAGTCTGCAGTGGTTCTACCCAAACCAATCACGGTAATGATGGAGGTGTCGTTGTAGCCTGCATTGTCAATGTTGAGGTTGTACACGATTTGATTCAAAGGCAGCAAGGGGTTGTTTGCAAAATAAGCGCTACCTAGCAAGCCTTTTTCCTCGGCTGTCCAAAGCGCAAATAGGATGGATCGCTTGGGAGGGTTTTTGGCAAAGTAGCGGGCAGCATTCAGGACAGCTACAGTGCCTACGGCATTGTCACGGGCTCCATTGTAGATTGAATCACCCGTTTCATCTGGAGTACCCACACCCACGTGGTCGTAATGTGCGGAAAGGAGGATGTATTCGTTTTTCAATTGAGGATCTGTTCCTTCAACCATCGCCAATACATTTTTGCCATCGATTTTGCGATTTACTTTTCCTTCCACTGCAAGGGTGGCATTGCCAAGGTTGGTACCGGTCAACTGATTTTTTAAATCTTCTACCCAGAGGTAAGGAAGGTTACCTGTTTCTCCTTGAGCCATGCCCATTTGTGGACGATTTAGGAAGCCCGACACCAATTGCCAAGGCACAGAAGGAACATTGAATCGTTCGATCAAAGCAACCGCTCCTGCATCTTTGGCACGTTTTGCTTTTGCTCGGCCTTCAGCAAACAATTGATTTGGGCTAAATTTGTTGGGTGCACCTACATTGGTGATGGCAATTTTTCCTTTCAAATCTTTCCCTGCAAATTCTTCTACAGATCCAAAGCCTACTTCCACCACTTCGAATGTGCCGGAGAAGGAGTTGCCATCCAATACCAATAGATTTTGCCCTTGGGAAAAGGAAAAGTTTCCCAATTGAACAGATCCTTTGGTAGGAGGAGAAGACAAATTGAAGGGAATGTCTTGGTAGTATCCATTTCCTCCAGGAAGTGGTTTGGCACCCGCTTTTTCAAGTTCCTGAGCGATAAATGTGTAGGCCATCTTCATCTCTGGTCGAATGGGATCTCTACCCATCAAGGCATCAGAGGCGAGGTAGGTAAACTGTGCGATGGCATCTTTGGAAGCGAAGCGCTTTTCAACATCCTGCTTTTGAGCAAAAAGAGATGGGCTGCATACAAGGCCAGCAAAAAGAAGTAGTGCGATTTTTTTCATGAGTAGAAGAAATGGAAAATACTAAAGTAATCTAAAATAGGGATTTGATTGAGTCCTCAAGGAAGTTGAGTGTCAGCCCAACCTAATTTTTCAACAATATGCCGAAAATGTGGGGGTAGATCGCAAGTAACAGAAAGGATTTTTCCGCTAGTGGGATGCGTGAATTGCAATTGCCAGGCATGAAGGAGTAGGTGCTCCAAACCAAAGTGTGTTTCAAAATATTGGTTTTGCTTGTTGTCCCCGTGCTTTTTATCTCCCAAAATGTAATGTCGGATATGTGCCAAATGCCTGCGGATTTGGTGGGTTCGCCCGGTGAGCAACTCGATTTCTAGCATGCTATAGCGGCTTGTGGGATACCTTCTAGTGCTGTTGAAGGGCTGTTCGGTCTCTGCCAAAACTTTGTATTTGCTTTGGGCCTCCTGGAGCTTGCCCGACCGCTCACTCGTGAGGGGATGGTCGATCAACCCTTCTTTTTCTGCAGGGATGCCTCGAACGATGCAGCGGTAAGTTTTTTTAATGTCCCGTTCCATAAACATGCCCTGCAACTTGGGAAGGACTTGTTCGTTTTTGGCGAATAGCAAGCAGCCGCTGGTGGCGCGATCCAGCCGGTGAACTGGTGCTACCCAACTTCCGATTTGATCCCTAAGTTGAATGAGGGCATTTTCTTCCTCTCCAAAGGCAAGGGCGGTTTTGTGTACCAACAAGCCTGCTGGCTTATTGATCACCACGAGCTCTTGGTCTTCAAAAAGAATCTCAAGCATGCGAAGGGGATCTGAATAAGTATGAATGCATCGCCAACTTAGTCAATGGTTCCGGAGCCAATGCATTCTTCGCCTTCATACCAGGCCACAAATTGTCCTGCCGCAATTCCTTTTTGCGCTTTTTCAAAGAAGACATAGAGCCCATTTTCGCGCTGGATGAGTGTTGCTTTGGAAAGTGCCTGTCGGTAACGAATTCGAGCGGAATAGACCGCATGGGTCCCTACTTGAAGTTGTAGGTCCTTCCGAATCCAATGAATTTGATCGGTTTTTACAAAAAGCCCATAGCGGTTGAGGCCAGGGTGCTCCTCGCCCAAACCGGTGAAAATCACATTCTGCTGGGTATCGGTAGCGATGACAAACAAGGGTTTGCCTGTGCCACCTACTTGTAAGCCTTTGCGCTGCCCGACAGTGAAGTAATGTGCGCCCCGATGCTCTCCAATGACCTTGCCTTGGCTTGGGAGGTAGGCTAGGGGAATGCAAATGGAGTCCAATTCGGCCTGGCTCCAGTCTTGAGGAGCTTTCGAAGCAGGTAGTTGATGGAGTTGGTAGTCGGAAAAGTCTTCTGGGATTTGGATGATATTTCCTTGTTTTGGCTTGAGTTGCTGCTGCAAGAAGTCAGGCAGGCGCACCTTGCCGATAAAGCAGAGCCCTTGGGAATCCTTCTTTTCGGCTGTCACTAAGCCAGCTTGCTTGGCTATAATCCGAACTTGAGATTTTTGGAGATGCCCAATTGGGAAAAGGGCTTTGGCCAACTGCTCCTGGGAAAGTTGACAGAGGAAATAGCTTTGGTCCTTGTTGGCATCTGCTCCAGCGAGGAGTTTGTGTACGGGATTGCCATCCACTTCTATCGTTCCTTTTTGGCAGTAGTGGCCGGTGGCTACAAAATCCGCTTTCAACTGTAGGGCTGCTTTGAGGAAGATGTCAAATTTGATCTCGCGGTTGCAAAGGATGTCTGGATTGGGGGTTCTGCCTGCGCTGTACTCGGCAAACATGTAGTCCACAATCCGTTTTTGGTATTCCGCACTTAAATCAATGGCTTGAAAGGGAATATTCAAGGTTTCTGCCACCAACATGGCGTCGGTGGAGTCTTCTAGCCAAGGACATTCGTTGGAGATGGTAACCGATTCATCGTGCCAGTTTTTCATAAACATGCCGATGACCTCGTAGCCTTGGTCGATTAAAAGTTTGGCAGCCACGCTGCTGTCTACGCCTCCGGATAGGCCGACGACGACTCTTGGTTTTGTTTTCATTGGTCGGTAGTAATGGAGTAAAGGTCCATTAGGTAACACCCAAGTCAACCTCCTGAAGAGGGCAACAAGTTCCCAAAGGTAGGAAAAGGGGAGGGTTAATCGAACATTTCGTAAAAGAGCTTTGTTTGATTGTTAAACACTTCACTTTTTAACCTATAAAACCGAAGTCAGATGAATCTACATAATCGCATCAAAAGCGGAATTTTTTTAGCGGAACTGGAATTCCAAACTGCCCGTAGCGGGGGAGCAGGAGGGCAGCATGTCAACAAGGTGGAAACTAAAGTGCTGCTCAGATTTGATGTGATGGCTTCGCAAAACCTGAGCGAGGAGGAAAAATTGACTCTTATTCAAAAAAACAAAAATAAGGTAGATCAATCGGGAATATTGCAGTTGTATGCACAGGAAACGCGCTCCCAACTCCAAAACAAAGAAGCCGTGATTGCCAAATTTTACGATTTGCTACGCAGCTCCTTTCAGAAAAAGAAGGTTCGTAAAGTCTCTCGTCCAAGCAAAGGAGCGATTGAAGACCGCTTGAAATCCAAGAAAGCCCATGCGGAAAAGAAAGCCAATCGAAAGCGGCCTGAGTAGGGGATTCCACTAAACTAGCATCCGTTCCTATTCCTCCTAAATTGAATTCCGATTGTCTCTATTTTTTGGAATAGGTCTTTGTCACTTCACCACAGGCAAGCATGGATGCTCCAAAGTAGGGATTCGTAATTTCCTTCGTTTCGCTAAGCCAATAGGCGCCTTTGTTGTTAAAGGCCATGGGACAATAATCCTTGTACACCAGCTCCTGATTGACACCATAACTCTCAGTAAGAAAAATGACCTCCGCGGATAGTGGCTCGAAGTGTTTCCGGAGTTCTGCAATATCCTTGGCGCTTTTCAGTTTACCTGCGGCAACGTTTAATTTCTTGCTTAGTCCTTCCCAAGCTGATTTTTCCGAACCTTTCAGGCTGCTGCTTTGGAGTTTGGCTAGAAGCTGGAGCAGGTCGTTTGCAGCGGATTTTGCTGGGGCTGCCTGATCTTTCACTAGGGCGTTTTTTAGTTTAAAATACAGGGCCACCACGGCAGTTCCGTTGCTACGGAATGCTTCTGACATTTCTCTGTAAGTTCCTGCAGGTCGGCTCATCATGCTTTGCTTGCCTGCAAGTTGCGCAGAGGCATCGATGGCAAATACACCCTGTACCGCAATTTCTTCCCCAGCGCTTAATCCGGATTCGATTCGATACGCTTCACCCTGTGGGCTTACGTGCACTTCGCGCATCTCAAAGGCGGCTGTGGAAGAGCTAGGCACTTTCACATAGACCACCGACCGCTTTCCAGACCATAGGATAGCTGTTCGAGGTACCAGTAGATTGGTGGAAGATTGAGGGTTTTTGTTTCGCAATCGAGCAGTAACGAACATTTCGGGCTTCAGGGAATTCCCGACATTGGGGATTTCGGCACGAATGGATGCCGCACGCGTTTGGGCATTGAGGAGCGGATCAATGAAGGAAACCTTCGCAGTGAACGAGTCACCCGCGCGCCCAGCCACAGTATACTCGATTTCATCTCCCAAGGATACGGCCGGAAGATCGATTTCGTAGACATCGAGCAGCAACCAAAGTTTGTTCAAATTGGTCACTGTAAAAAGCACAGATCCTGTAGCTACATAATCTCCAACAGATACGTTTTTTTGAATGACTACCCCGGATTGATCGGCTAGAATATCCCATTTTTCCTTCACTACTCCAGCTCGCTCAATTTCCTCAATTTGTGCAGCACTCAATTTCCAGAGGGCAAGTTTTTCCTTGCTCGCCTGATAAAGTTGTGGAAAAGCCGCTTTGGTTCGCGCAGCCTCTAGCAGTTCTTTCTGCGCATTCATCAGCTCAGGAGAATAGATCGTCGCTAGCTTCTGTCCTGCTTTGACCTGTTCACCGGTAAACGTCACATACAGTTTCTCGATTCTTCCTGGAAACTTGGCGGTAAGAGAAGCATTTTCACGCTCATCGGCTTGGATTTTTCCTGAGAGTGTCAGCTCTTTCTTGGCACTTCCTTCTCCTACCACCAAGGTTTGCACTTGGGCCATAGCAAGCGCTTCTGGGGTCATTTTTAGGACCATTGGGTTGTAGTCCTCCTCGCCAGCAGTGGCAGGAATCAAATCCATCCCACATATCGGACAGTCACCCGCCTCTGGCAATTTGACATTGGGATGCATGGAACAAGTCCAGAGACTTGCTTCCGCTTCTTCATGGCTATGTTCCGGTTCTCCGGTATTGACTGATTTCAATCCCCATCCCAAGGCTGCGCCCAGCACTAAGGTGATTAGGATTAAGGCTAGTTTATGATCAAGTAATTTTTTCATCGTTTTCTAGTTTAATGGGGTTGTGCTGAATAGTGCTTCTAAGCGTGCCAAACTTTGATGGCCTTGGTACTGGGCTAGGAGTTGCTTTTCCTGATACTCCAGAAGAAGTTGCTGGGTCTGTAGCAATTCCAAAAGAGACACAGCTCCGGTAGTAAATGAAGTTTCCAGGAGTTGAATCTGTTGCTGGATCAGGGCTACCTGCTCCGAATAGAGGGCTAGCTGTCGCTTGCTGTCCTCCCAATCTCGAAAAGCAGCCGCCCAAGACAAGCTCAGGTCATTCTCGGTTTCCTGCTGTTTCAAGGTGGTTGCCCCTTGAAGTAATTCTACTTCCTTGATTTTCGCTGCGATCTTCTTGCGGTAAATGGGTAAGCTGAGGGATACCATCGGCATGACCATGTCATCGCCCCCCATCGACATTCCATTCTCTATTCTAGGCGTGAAAGGCATGTAGTTTACTCCAGCACCTAGCATTGGCTTTCCTTCGAGCTTTGCCATTTTCCCTTGCTGCGCTAAGGCTAGATTTTCAGAGGCATACATGGAGATCATGGGATGGTTTTGCAGGATTTTATCCAGGTACTCTTGTTTCTCTAGCAGCAAGTTGGGTTGCTCCCAGGTCTCAGGTAGCTGTATTGCAGCGGTCATCGGGCGACCAAGGACTTGGTTAAATTGGATGCGAAGCAACTCGCTGTTTGCTTGGAGTTGTTGTAGCCTAGCTTCCAACTCTTTGACCTGAAGTCGAATTTGGAGTACCGTGCTCATTCCAGAAATCCCTGCATTCATGGTCGTTCGTGGCATGGATGCCGACATCGTGGTGGGACTGCTGCTTGCCGAATTACTTCCTCCCATTTGGGACATTTGGGAGCCTCCGGTTTCTCTTGCAGTTGCTTGGTTCGAGATCGGATTGAGGAATGGCGTAGGCGTGGAAGTTGGAGAGCTACCTGCGGAATACTGCAGTAGGGCAAGGTCCTCGTATTTCTTGAGGTACTCCAGGTTGGCTTGCGTCAGTTGGTTTTGCCCTTGCAGCAGCATCAGCTCCTGCCAAGTGGACCTCAGTTGCAGGATAAGCTGGTTTTTCTCTTCCAAGTATTCAAAATAAGCCACCTGCGCCATCTGGTAGGCCTCTTCCTTTTGGGTACGCAGCATGCCAAACCAAGGAAATTCCTGCATCAGACGGGTATCTGCCGTCTGTACTCCCATAAATCGTTCCATGGGGCGTAGAAATACACCCACCTGAAATTCTGGATCTGGTAGACTCACCTGGTTGACTCGCTCCGAAGCCGCTTGGTAGCGTTCGTAGGAAGCCTTCAAACCGGGATTGGTGGAAGTTGCTTCTTTGAGGTATTCCTCCAAGGATTGGGCATCGGCTAGGTTTGGTGTGAGCCAAAGACCTACAAGCATCCCCAAAAAGGAAAGTAGGAGTGTGAATTGTTTTTTAGTTTTCATGTTCGTCAGCGGATGCGGTACTCGACACAAGTCTTTCGCTTTGGTACAATTTTCTTTCTTTCCACCAGCAGTACAGGGTAGGAACAATAAATACAGTGGTTACTTCCAGAATCATGCCTCCCAAGGCTGGGATAGCCATTGGAATCATGATATCCGATCCCTTTCCCGTAGAAGTGAAGATGGGCACCAAAGCCAATATGGTGGTGGCCGTGGTCATCATGCAAGGCAATACCCTGCGCTTTCCGGCTTCTAGAACGGCATTTCGAATTTCTTCTACCGTGCTCGGCTTTTTCTCTGCAAAACTTTGATCCAAGTAAGTGGCAACTACTACTCCGTCGTCTGTAGCAATTCCAAACAAGGCGATAAAACCCACCCAAACAGCCACGCTCAAGTTATAAGCCTTCATTTGGAAGAGATCGCGCAGGTTGGTGCCCCAGAGATCGATATTCAAGAATCCATCTAGTCCAAACAACCACAACATCAGGAAGCCTCCTGAGAAGGTCATCGCAATGCCAGTAAAGACAAAAAGGGTAGTGGAAATCGCTCTAAACTGGAAATAGAGCAACAAGAAGATGAGTACCAAGCAGAGGGGAATCACCAACCCCAGTCGTTTTTCTGCGCGCACCTGATTTTCATAGGTTCCCGAAAATTGAAAACGTACGCCATCGGGAACTTGGAGCTCTCCGGAATCTATCTTTTCTTGAAGGTAGCGTTGGGCATCTTCTACGACTGTTACCTCGGAGAAGCCGGGCATTTTATCCAACAATACATAGCCTACTAGGAAGCTATTTTCGCCACGGATCATGTCTGGTCCGGGTCGGTACTGAATGTTGACAAGCTGTCCCAGCGGAATGTAATTTCCCATTGGGGTAGGAATCTGAAGGTTCTCAATCGCTTCTGGATTGTCACGGTACTCTCGTGCATAGCGAACACGGATCGGAAAGCGCTCACGTCCTTCCACAGTGGTGCTGAGCGTCATGCCTCCGATGGCTGTTTCGATAAATTCTTGTACATCGATGACATTCAGCCCATATCGGGCGATTTGATCCCGATCGATGTCCAATTCCAAGTAGGGTTTGCCCACGATTCGATCGGCAAAAACCGCTTCTTTTTTGACTGAAGGAACTTCCTTCAGGTAGCCTTCCAACTTTAACCCAAAAGATTCAATCGTTTGAAGATCTGGACCATACACCTTTATTCCCATTGGAGCGCGCATGCCGGTTTGAAGCATGACCAGTCGGGTTTCTATGGGTTGCAACTTGGGAGAGCTGGTGACCCCGGGGATTTTAACTACCTGTACGATTTCGTTCCAGATGTCATCTGGAGTTCGAATATGGGATCTCCATTGTCGGAAATAGGCTCCCGAGGCATCCGGTACCAAATTCGAGACTTCAAGGTCCTGAAGGGCCATCGTTTCGGGATCGAAGTAGCTTCCATCCTTCAGCAGGTATTTTCCATCGCTTTCTGCAAAGCGCAAACGCTGCCCTTGGGGGTCCGTGAGGTATTCGGATTTGTAGTTGATCGTATTTTCATACATGGTAATGGGTGCAGGGTCAATGGCCGTTTCGGCTCTTCCTGCTTTTCCGACCACCAGCTCCACTTCTGGAATGGCCGCTACCAACATGTCTAATTTTTGAAGTACTTCCTTGTTTTCCTGAATGCCCGAATGTGGCATGCTGCTCGGCATCAGTAGGAAAGAACCTTCGTTGAGGGAGGGCATAAATTCCTTTCCCAAACCTGGAAAAGCATGGCTTAAGCCGGACCAAAGGCCATTCGTGCGAATGTTGATCCCTGCGCCATCCAAGGTGCTTGGGATGACCCCAAATACCCGTGCAAAGCCCAACCAGACCATCAATCCCAAGAGGATGATGAAGGAAGGAAAAATGAAAAAAGTGCGCTTGTTTGCTAGGCACCAGGTTAAAATCCGCGGGTAAATTCGGATGAAACCACTAAATCCTCCCAACACCAAGCCCAGGAGCAAGGCGATGCATACAAAGTTGAGAAAGGTGCTGACTGACACACCCAAAGGCATCCAAAGGGTGGTCAGCAGCCAGGAGACAGCCACCAGGGTGACGGAAATAATCAGCAGTGATTTTTTGGATGCCACCTTTTCTGGGTAGTGGTTGGCCGCACTGTGGATCGCTCCGTAGCTAAAGAGGAGCCAGCCAGCCCAAGGCCAGGTAAACCAGGCTAAAATGGGACCGAGCAGCAAGAGGCTGTAGTAGAAGTACTTACTTAGTTTATTGGGTAGGCTTTTCCAATTGAACGCCCAATGGGTCAAAGCAGGTAAAATAAATAGGGTAATCAGTGCTGCTGCAAAGAGTACAAAACTCTTGGTGTAGGCAAGTGGTCCAAATAATTTCCCTTCGGCTGCCTCCAAGGTAAAGACCGGCAAAAAGCTGATGATGGTCGTGCCTACGGCAGTTAGGATCGCCCCAGAAACCTCTGCCGTAGCCAAATAAATGGTTTTAAGCTTGGATTGCCCTTCCGGAGCTCGTTCGAGGTAGCGAAGGACGTTCTCACTCAAAATAATCCCCAAATCCACCAGGGTTCCAATGGCGATTGCAATCCCGGAAAGGGCCATGATGTTGGCATCCACTCCAAAATACCGCATCAATACAAAGCACATCAATACAGCCAAAGGCAGAAGGGAGGAAATCAGGAGGGAAGCGCGAAGGTTGGCTACCATCACGATAATCACCAAGATGGTTACTAATATCTGCAAGTTGATCGCCTCGTAGAGGGTGCCTAGAGTTTCGTAGATCAAGCCAGAGCGATCGTAAAAGGGAACAACCGTGAGTTTGGAGACCGTGCCATCGGCCAAGGTCTTGCTGGGAAGGCCTACCGATAGTTTTTCAATTTCTGCTTTTACGCCTTCAATGACCTGCAGGGGATTGTCGCCATAGCGTGCGATCACCACTCCGCCTACGGCTTCAGCCCCGCCTTTGTCGAGGATACCAGACATATTTCTAGGCTGTGGACCCAAATTCACTCGGCCAATATCTTGAATGCGGATGGGCACGTTATTGGTCACCTTGACCACTGCTTTGTCCAAGTCTGCGAGCTCATCGATGTATCCCAATCCACGGATAAAGTACTCGACCTTGTTGATTTCAATCGAATTGGCCGACACATCCAGGTTGGACTTCCGAACTGCCTCCATCACATCCATGAGGCTTACCCCATAGGCCTTCAGTGCAGCTGGGTCTACATCTACCTGGTATTCTTTGACATAGCCACCCACAGAAGCCACCTCAGCCACACCTTCCACTGCGGTAAGTGCATAGCGGACGTAGTAGTCTTGAATGCTGCGAAGTTCCTCCGGATTCCATCCCCCGCTTGGATTTCCAGCTTCGTCACGACCCTCAAGCGTGTACCAAAATACTTGTCCTAGTGCTGTGGCATCGGGTCCGAGTTTGGGTTGCACCCCTTCAGGAAGAAGTCCAGAGGGCAAGGAATTGAGTTTCTCCAGCACGCGAGAGCGACTCCAGTAAAACTCAATGTCGTCTTCAAAAATGATGTAGATACTCGAAAACCCGAATGCTGAGTTGGATCGCACACTTTTGACTCCTGGAAGCCCCAGGAGGGAAGTGGTCAGGGGATAGGTGATTTGGTTCTCCACATCCTGCGGGGAGCGTCCCATCCACTCGGTAAATACGATTTGTTGATTTTCTCCAATGTCCGGTATGGCATCTACCGGGACAGGATCACGGGGAAAGCTCCCCAAGTTCCAATTGAAAGGAGCGGTGGCTAGGCCCCAACCCAGAATGAGGAGGAGGAAGAGCAGGGTGACTAACTTATTTTCTAGAAAAAAGCGGATGAGTCGATTGATCATGATTCCAGGGTATAAATGAAAATTACCTCAGGCCTCGGGCCAAAGAATATTCATAAGAAGCTTTTGAAAAGCTATCCCTGGAATTAAATCAAGAAGGTTTGGTAGAGGAGTTGAAAGTCCCGTTTGGGGGGATCTGGGGAAGATTCAGCAGGAAAATGGATTGCGGTGACCGCGAAAAAATCAAGTCCAAATACAAAGACTTGGATAAAAGGAAGGGTAAAGGAAGGGTTGACTTGAAAATCAAGCTGGCTAACCTGAAAGTCATCGTCTACTTGCAGGTGCTGAGTTTTGTTTTCACAGCAGCTGCTTGGGTCTTCAGGATTGGCTTCATTTTCTTGATCAGCAGGAAGTTCCATCCCACAATCTAAGTGCTTCTCACCAAAGCCAATTGCCGAGTCCATCGCATGCCCCATACACCAATGCGTCGTCTTTGCCATTCCCACGGTGGAGAAAAGCAGCAGAAAAGATAAGCAAATGGAAATGAAGGCTTTCACAATACAAACCTACGTATTTTTTGTAAAAAAGGATACTCCTTACTTTTTGTTTAATTAAACTCCAAAATGGAAAATAGTGTCTGTTCCATTTATAATGTCGAATGCCGAACGCTGATTGAAGAATGAAGAAGTGAGGCATCCTAATCTAATCTCTTGCCTCTTGCCTGCCTTCCGCAGGCAGGGCTCTAAACTCTCAAACCGCTGTAGCAATGAATCCAGCCTTGAGCACCGCCTTCTGGATATCCTCTGCGTTTAGTGCATCCGTCTCCACCGTAAGTGTACGATCTGGGTCTTGCAGGTCCACCTGCCAGGACTGAATTCCGGATTGCTCGTTCAGCTTTGGACTTACCTTGGACAGGCAATTCCCGCATTGAATATTCGTTTTGAATTGTAATTTTTTCATAGGTAATCAATTGAAAGAATGATAAATAACTAGTTGAGTATCAATTTTTACTTTAAACTATCTTCTCCTAAAATAGAATCTGTTTTTCAATCCAATCGCCGAGTTTTTAGCCGCAAGCTGTTGCCCACTACGGACAAGGAACTCAAGGCCATGGCCGCACTGGCAAACATGGGATCGATTAATATTCCAAAAGCCGGGTAGAGTAGCCCTGCAGCTACTGGAATCCCGATCAGGTTGTAGACAAAAGCCCAAAACAGGTTTTGCCGAATTCCATGCACGGTTAACTTTGATAAACGCAGGGCCTGTGGAATTTTGGCCAAATCAGAGTTTACCAGCGTGATTTTAGCCACATCGAGCGCAATGTCCGAACCCATGCCCATTGCGATGCTGACATCGGCTTGTGCCAAGGCTTCCGCATCGTTGACACCATCACCGACCATGGCTACTACCTTGCCATGCTGCTGTAGCGCTTTGATAAAGTTGGACTTGTCAGCAGGGAGACATTCCGACTTGAACAGGCTGATTCCCACTTGGTCAGCCACCGCTTTGGCGGGAGCATATTGATCACCTGTGAGCAGATACACGTCCACATTCATTTTCCGGAGGCTTTCTACCACTTCCTTAGCATTTTGTTTGAGTTCATCTTCGATTCCAAGTACTGCCAGTACTTGGGTTTCGTTGCAGAGCCAAATCAAGGTTTGTGCCTTCTCAGCAGCTTCCTTTTCAATGGCTAGGGGGGATGCAGGCAGTGGAATGCCTTGACTTTCCATCCATTTTTTGGTACCCACGAAATAGCGGATTCCTGCCACCTGTCCACTAATCCCTGCGCCAGGAATATTTTCAAATGACTCTACTGGAACTTGCGGTAGGTTTTTGCCTTCCAAATGGGCAACTACCGCTTCCGCCAGGGGATGGGCCGAATTCCGTTCCAAAGCTAGCAGTAGGGCCTCTATGGATGCTTGATCCAATGCACCTTCTTGGACATTGAACCATTGGGAATTCACCTTTGGCTTGCCGAGGGTGAGTGTACCCGTTTTGTCCAGCACCAAGGCAGTAACCTGATGCCCAAGCTCTAGGCTTTCGGCATCACGGATTAGGATTTGATTTTCTGCTCCCTTTCCCATCCCTACGATCAAGGCGGTGGGAGTTGCCAATCCCAATGCACATGGGCAGGCGATGACCAACACGGAAACTGCAGAAAGAATGCCATGGGAGAGCGCATTTTCACCTCCAAAAACCATCCAAAGCCCAAAGGTGGCGATTGCGATCAGTACCACGACAGGCACGAATATGCCTGAAATTTTATCTACCAACCGTTGTACGGGGGCTTTGCTTCCTTGCGCCTCTTGTACCCGTTGGATGATTTGACCCAATAGGGTGCTGCTACCAATCTTTTCAGCCCGAATCTCTAAACTGCCGTTTTGATTGAGCGTTCCTGCAAAAACAGCATCTCCAGGGCCTTTGGCTACCGGTAGGTATTCCCCGCTCAGCATGCTTTCATTCAGGTAACTTTGGCCTACAAGCACTTGTCCGTCTACAGGAATTTTCTCTCCTGGCTTAACCAGGATTCGATCCATAAGGGCCACCTCCTCCAAACGAATAGCCTCCTGCCCAGTGTCAGTCAAGCGAATTAGGGTTTTGGGTTGGAGGCCGATCAGTTTTTTCAAAGCCGTTCCCGTATTGGTTTTGGCTCGTTCCTCTAACATTTTACCCAGGGAAACGAACACTAAGATGACTGAGGCTGCTTCAAAATAAACTGGGGGATGCAGGCCCTTGCTTAGCCAAAATTCGGGAAAAAGAGTGCTGTAAGAAGAAAATAGGAAAGCAATGGAGGTACTCAAGGCCACTAAGGTATCCATGTTGGCTTGCCCATGCTTAACTAGCTGTACTGATCGAATGTAAAAATGCCTACCAAAGTAAAATAGGACTGGAATGCAAAGGACCAAACTGATCCAACGCCCTGGTTCCCAATGCATAAAAAGCATGCCCAAGACAACGATGGGGAGGGTAGCAATCGCTGCGCCGAGGGTTTGCCACTTTAGTTTCTGGTAATTTTTCTCCTGGGCTTCGCGAACAGATTCTCCCAATTCTTGGGTACTGATCACCAAACCGTAGCCAACCTCTTGGAGGGCTTGGTCAATGCCTTGGGGGGTAATGCGTGCATCCCAGGTTACCGAAAGAGTCGACGCAGCATAGTTGACTGAGGCCTCTTTAATGCCTTCGGTATGCATCAAGATGGTTTCCACGCTGGAGGCACAAGCCGTACAGGTCATTCCTGTAACGGGGAATCTGTCTTTACTGAGAGTGGGTTGAGCAGAATTCATGGCCTGTAATACTACCTAAAAAGGCTGTTTTGGAAACTAAAGTTCCAAAAATAGTCAAATCTACTTGCCAAAACCCGTAACCCTGATGAGGATTACATTTCGAGGATGCGTTGGATGTCTTTGGAAGATCCAAATAGCACGAGAATATCTCCAGCCTCAATTTTGGTGTTTCCATTGACCACACCCAATACTTTCTTGGTGATCGACTTTTTGCCCAACATGTTGGTACGTTCGATCTCGTGGATGATGGTGATGACCGTCACCTTGTATTCGTTGCGGAGGTTAGTTTCCTCCAAAGTCATCCCTACGTAGCGCTCGGGGGTTTTGACTTCGATTACGTTGTAGTCGTCAGAAAGATCTAGGGAATCGAGTACATTTTTCATCTGCAACCGCTTGGCCATGCGCTCGGCGGAATCTTCCTCTGGATGTAAGATCTCTGTGACGCCAATGGCTTTGATGACCGTTTCGTGGACATTGTTGATGGCGCGGCTAATCAAGCGGGTGACGTTGAGTTGCTTGAAGATGGCGGTAACCATGATGGAGGATCCCACATCTTCACCAATGGTGATGATGACCGCATCGGCTTCCTTGTAGGGAAGCGTTTTGACCGTTTCCTCATCGGTGCAATCCATGAGGATGGCATGGGTGATTTTGTCTTTCACCTTCTCGATTTTCATTTCGCTGGAATCCACGCCAATGACTTCGTGTCCCATTTCTGTGAGGCGGGCGGCAAGAAAGCCACCAAAGCTTCCCATACCGATGATGATGTATTTCATAGCAACTGTATTAAGAGATGAATACGGTTTCCTGCGGGTATTTGTAGCGCAGGGAACGAGTTTTTCTGATAAAGGCAACCAATACGGTTAGGGTACCGACCCTTCCCAAAAACATGATTAAAGAAATGACTAGTTTGGAACCGGTGGTGAGTTTGGCGGTAATTCCCAAGCTCAAGCCTACTGTAGCAAAAGCCGAAAATACTTCAAAGGCAACATCCAAAATGTCCAGTTCGGGATTGAAAAAGAGCACCATAAACACGCCCATCCCAATCACCAAAAAGGAGAGGAGAATAACTGCGAAGGCTTTTCGAACCGTTTCTGGATCGATTTGCCGGTTAAATACCTCCACCCGATCTTTTCCTTTGGCGATGCTGATTGCATTGAGTACCGCCACGGCAAAGGTGGTAGTTTTAAGACCTCCACCGGTGGAGCCAGGTGATGCACCGATCCACATGAGTATAAGGTATATCAAGACGGTTGGCAAGGCCAGTTGGGTCATGTCTACTGTATTGAATCCAGCAGTTCGTGGGGTCACCGATCCAAAGAAGGCCGTGACAATTTTTCCGTAGCCTTCAAG
>CAMCBC010000056.1 GCA_945872775.1 Spirosoma fluviale
CAATGCGGATATCCTACGGAAGGCGGCTACAGATCGAGGCATGCAGGTGGGGATGATTTTGGAAAGCCCCATCGCGGGACTCACCCTTTACCACCAAGAATTGGTATGAAAAAAATAACTGAAAGTAGCTCGACCTACGAGAATCTGGAGCTAATGACTGCCCAAGAGTTAGTAGAGAAAATCAATGCTGAAGACCATAAAGTAGCACCAGCAGTCAAAGAAAAATTGAACCAAATCGCTGCATTGGTGGATCAGATTGTTCCTCGGATGCGTGAAGGAGGTCGATTGTTCTATATCGGAGCTGGCACCAGTGGGCGATTAGGGATCTTAGATGCTTCCGAATGTCCTCCAACTTATGGAGTGCCTCACGATTGGGTCATCGGACTGATTGCGGGAGGTGATTCTGCCATTAGAAAAGCAGTGGAGCATGCTGAAGATGATGTGGAGCAGGCTTGGAAGGATATTCAGGCCTATGGGTTTTCAACCTTGGATACGGTCATCGGCATTGCCGCTTCTGGAAGTACTCCCTATGTGTTGGGGGGTGTACAAAAGGCCAAAGAGATGGGTTTACTTACTGCTGGAATTTCCTGCAATCCCGATTCTCCACTTGGCAAGGCTGTAGATCATCCCATAGAGGTAGTCGTTGGGCCTGAATTTGTGACTGGAAGTACTCGAATGAAGTCAGGCACTGCGCAAAAATTGGTGCTGAACACAATTTCTACGGCCGTGATGATCAAATTGGGCCGGGTAAAGGGGAATAAGATGGTGGACATGCAACTTTCCAATGCCAAATTGGTAGATCGAGGGACCAAAATGATCATGGAAGCCACAGGTGTATCCTATGAAAAAGCGAATGAATTACTTCTCACACAGGGCTCCGTTCGAAATGCCACAGAATATTATTATAAAAACGAAGCCAAAGGGTAAAGAATATTTTGAAAATTAGACCAGTATTGATTCCTTTCCATGTATCTTTGTGGCCACTTTAAGCCTTTGGTATTCAGAAGGTAAATTCAATTAAAAACTACAGCAGTGATGCTGCAACAGCATGAAAAAAAACAATCCTAAAAAGCCATTTTTTGGCGAGGAAAAAAAAGGATCAGAAACCTCCAAAGGAGGTCGATCTAGCAGGGGAGCTTCTTCTTCACGGGAAGAGGGAGCAGGTCGAGGAAGGGGAAAGTCTTTTGGTGACGACAAGAAGCCTTACGACAAAAAAGGAAAAGAGGGAACTCCCTCTTCGAATTCTTCCAAAGGAAGATTTTTTAAAGGCCAACCTGAGGAGCGGAGTGAACGCCCTTCCTCCCCTAGAGGTGGTGAAGAAAGCCGCGAAAGAAGAGGCTTTGGAAGTAAGTTTGCTGGAAAGGATTCCAGTGGCCCAAAGAAATGGGATAGCAAAGAGTCTTCTTCTTTTTCTAAAAAGTCATTTGGAGAAAAGCCCAGTCGATTTAAAAAGGAAGAGGGCGGAGAAAAAAAGTTTGACCCTTCAGCTAGAGATAAAAAGTCCTACACAGAACGAAGCAGACCTGGGGATAAAAAATCATATTCAGAACGCGGTAGTTCCAACGATAAAAAGCCCTATTCTGATCGCAACAAATCAGGGGATAAAAAAGAAGGCTTTTCAAAGGGCAGTAGCTACGGGAAGGAAAAGGGGTACAAGAAAGATTCCGCTTCCGAAAAACAAAGTTTAGCACCTGGAGAGAAGCGAGTTTACAAAGGAAGAGGAAAAGATCAACAGCCAGTTTATGCGATAGAAACGAAAACTTTTGGCGCAGAATCAAGTGGTGAAAAGCGAGGCTTTGGCAAGAACCGCAGCAAGTTTGTGGAGCTGAATGCAGATCGTCCGGACTATAACTTTGATGCCCTTCCTCAAAAAAAGAATAAAAAGGAATCCGAAGATCTGATCCGTCTCAACAAGTATGTAGCCAACTCGGGTATTTGCAGCCGCAGAGAAGCCGATGAGCTGATCTTGAAAGGCCTTGTGGTCGTGAATGGGGAAGTGATCAAAGAGATGGGCTACAAGGTGAAAAAGACCGATCATGTGGTCTTCCAAGGAAAGAAAATCAATCCTGAAAAGCCAGTATATGTCTTGTTAAACAAGCCCAAGGATTTCATCACCACTACTGAGGATCCTATGGAGCGCAAGACGGTCATGAAGTTGGTTGAAAATGCCTGTGAGGAACGAATTTTCCCAGTGGGTCGATTGGATAGAAATACGACTGGTTTGCTGTTGTTTACCAACGATGGGGAGCTTGCAGCCAAGCTTTCCCATCCTTCAAATGAGATCAAGAAAATTTACCAAGTCACCTTGGACAAGGCCTTGACGGCAAAGGATGAGGAGGAGATTCTGGAAGGATTGACGCTTGAGGATGGCGATGCCAAAGTCGATGATTTGCAAGTCCTTTCTAAGGATAGGAACATTCTTGGATTAGAGATCCATATTGGAAGAAATCGAATTGTCCGCCGAATTTTTGCTCACCTAGGTTACGAAGTAGAAGCCTTGGATCGGGTCATGTATGCGGGCTTGGATAAAAAGGATTTGAAGAGAGGACATTATCGATTCTTGACTGAACAAGAGGTCATCCGCTTGAAATACTACATATAAAAAAAGGGGCCTAGGCCCTTTTTTATACAAATCCCTTGAGTTGTTTCAGCAGGTCTGCGCTGGTGATTAGGCCTCCTTTACGCCAAAGGATCTTTCCTTTTTTGAAGAGCATGAGGTGAGGGATGGAGCGAATGGCAAACTGTTGCGCAAGCTGTGGATGCTTGTCCACATTGACTTTGAAGAGGGTAATTTTGCCCGCTAGCTCAGCAACAACCTGATCCAAAACTGGAGTTAAGGTTTGGCATGGTCCACACCAATCCGCATAAAAGTCTACCAAGACTGGTTCTTGACTTTGCTGTAGGACTTCTTTGGGCGATTTTTTAGCCATAAAAAAACCGGCCACTTGGGCCGGTCCAATTCTTATTTCTGAGCTGGCTTGGGGATTGGGATTCCCAATTTAGTCAAAACCAATTCTGTGAATTTATCTTCTTCCTTCGTGTAGAGAAGAATAGGAGACTGACCTGCTGTTTCAGCGAAGATGTGTGTGTAGTTGTTTTCTGCTGCTACGGCATTGATCGCATTGATTACCTTGGTTTGCACCGGCTCCAAAAGCTCACTTAATTTTCTTTGGTAAGAAGTCTGAGCATCTTGTTCGTATTTTTGAACATCGTCACGAAGCTTGGTCAACTCTTGCTCTTTTGCTGCTCTAGCAGTTTCAGTCATGGTAGGAGCGGCTTTTTGGTATGCCTCTACCTGCTTTTGGAAGTCAGCAGCTTTAGTTTGAATGTTGGTTTGGAGTTGAGTTTGGTAATCTTGAACATCGGCTCCAATTTGCTCCATTTCTGGCATCAAATCCATGATCAATTCTACGCTGGTGTACCCGATTTTTACTGTGCTTTGAGCTTGTGCGGTGAACCCTACCAATAGCAAGGCCATTGTTGCTAGGATAACATTTACTTTCATCATTTTGGTTTGTATTTATTTGTTGTCTTCAATTCCTAATTCTTCCAGGACAAACTCAGAATAGTCATGTCTTGGATCTGTGTAAATGATTGCAGAGGGACCAGCTGCCTTGTCAAAAAGGACGGCGAGGTTATTTCTGCGTGATACCCGTTCGATGGCATCGTATATTTTGGATTGGAGCGGCTGAAGTAACTCTGCCTGCTTCTGGTAATAAATCCCATCAATCCCAAATACCCTACTGTTAAACTCTTGCGAAGCCTTTTGCTTCACCTTGATTACTTCTACTCTCTTTTGGTACATTTCCTCGGTGAGAAGAACTTCTTCAGCCTTCAGCTGAGCGGATAGTTCCTTAATCTCTTGATCCAAATTTTGTGCCTCTTTTTTCCATTCCTCACTGAGCTTTTTCAGTTCCTCCTGCACCACTTTGTAATCTGGGTGCTTGTTGAGAATGTATTCAGAATCGATGTATCCAAACTTTTGGGCCGCTAGCGGTCCTGAATACAGGATAATGAAAAGTAAAAGTACAATTTTGAATGATTTATTCATGCGTTCTTCCTGTTTTTGGATGATCTCTGGCGAACAAAATTTAGGCTTTTCCTAACATAAATTAACAAACGCCGAGAATTCCAAAAGATTATCTGAACTGTTGTCCAATTGTAAAGTGGAATTGTGGGCCACTTCGCTTTAAGGTGCCAGGGGCTAAGTCAAACCCGTATCCCCAGTCAACACCTATTAGACCAAATGCAGGCATGAAAATTCGAGCTCCTGCACCTGCCGACTTTTTAAGATCATAAGGGTTGAAATCCCTGTAGTTCCCCCAGTTGTTACCTGCCTCTGCAAAAGTAAGCAAGAAGATGGTTGCAGAAGGGTTAGGGGACACAAGGAATCTGAGTTCCATTACATACTTATTGTACACTACTCCACCATAGGGATCAGGATCTGCTGTTCCTCGCGTACTTCTACCGGGGGTGATGGTTTGATTTTCGTATCCTCTCAAACCTACAATCTCTTGCCCGAGAGCAAAGTTGTTGAAGTTCATTCCATCTCCACCCATCACAAAACGCTCCAAAGGAATGATGCCGATCTTGTTGCCATAGGAGCCTAGGAAGCCCATGTGTGCGCGTGCACTTCCGACAAACTTGGTCGATCCAAAGAGTGGGGTATAGAAGGAGGCATCAAACATCCACTTGTGGTATTCGAGCCATTTGTATTTTTCCTGATCTCCAGACTCCTCGTTCAGTGACTTATTCAAAGAAGAATAAGGCGGGGTCAAATTCATCGACATGATGATGTTGGACCCTAGTCGTGGATAGATGGTGTTGTCCACGTTGTTTCTCGCTACCGTGGTATTCAGGGTCACACTCTTCGAATTGCCCGTAGCATAGCTCAATCCAAAGGAGGTTCCAAACTGGTTGAATTCGTAATTCTGGAACTGAAGGGAGTTACTGATACTGAAGTAATCATCCGGCCAGGTGATTCGTTTGGAAAGACCTAGTGTCACCCCGGTGATCTTGAAAAAGCCTAAATCATTTGAATTTTGATTTTGGGCGAAATAATTCACTTGTCGTTGTACAGAATGGTTGAAAGCAAAGCTTAGTGAGTTAGGCTTATTGCCACCAAACCATGGTTCACTCAAGGAGAGCGAGTAGTTTTGGAACGCCTGACCATTGGCCTGAACACGGAGCGATAGCTTTTGTCCATCACCTACTGGGAGGGGATCCCACTTCTTAAAATCACCAATGTTTTTGATGGAGAAGTTGTTGAACACCAAGCCTACTGTCCCAACAAATCCGAAGAATCCACCCCATCCACCAGACAGCTCAATCTGATCGTTTGGTCGTTCCACCAACTCGAAAGTAATGTCCACCGTCGCGCTCTCAAAGTTGGGACGAAGGTCTGGATTGATTTTTTCGGGGTCAAAGTATCCGAGGGTTGAAAGTTCACGGATGGTACGTACCAATAAGCTTCGGTTAAATTTTTGTCCAGGCAGAATACGGATCTCACGCATGACTACGTGGTCAGAAGTTCGGTCGTTGCCTTTGATGCCTACACTGTTTACGGTGACTTGAGGCCCTTCAAAAATTCGCATTTCGAGGTCAATCGAGTCTCCGCTTACATTGATTTCTACTGGATCAATGTTAAAAAACAGGTACCCATTGTCCTGATACAAGGAGCTCACATCATCCCCTTTTTGAGGGTCATAGTTGAGTCGTTTGTCTAAAGTTTCTTTGTCGTAAACATCCCCTTTTTTGATTCCTAATTTGGCAAGGAGTACATCATCTTCGTGGATGTAGTTACCTGTAAAGGTGATGTTGCGGTAAAAGTATTTTTTGCCCTCAACTAAGGAAATGTCAATGTTGATCTTGTCTTCGCTGAATTTGTAGATCGAATCCTCTAGGATTTTGGCATCACGGAATCCCTTGCTGTTGTAGAATGAGATTGCTTTTTCCTTATCGCTTCTGTACTCTTTAGGATTGTATTTGGATCCATTAAAGAAATTGAGCTTGAAATTTTTATTGATGTAGGAATTTGCCTGCTCTGAGGTGACCACCTGACTGGAAAGGAGGGATCGGGTAATGCTTTCTTTATCTGCATCTAGGAGTCGGCTGTAGACATCTTTAAAGATGGATACGCGCGCATGCTCCTTTGTTTTTTTCATCTTTCCCTTCAGCGCTCGATCGCTGATTTCATCATTCCCATAAAACGCAATCTCATTGATTTTCACCTTGGATTTAGGATCGATATCAAAGCGTAGCTTTACGCTATTGGGAAGGGTGGTGTCGCGGTCTTGGATGATTTTTACCTCGGTATTGAGGAATCCTTTGTCGAGGTAATATTTTTCAATATTCCGTTTGGCGGTATTCAGTACATCGTCTCGAACTACTCGGCCTCTAATATTGACTTTATCGCGTAATTCACCCTCTTGGGTTTTGTTGATGCCTTCAAATTCCACGCGGGAGAAGCGGGGTCTTTCGGTCAGGTCAAGAAGTAGGTAAATATCATCTCCTTCAATCTTGGTAACCAAAATTTTGACATCTCCGATGATGCCTTGACCCCAGAGTTTTTTGAGTGCGCTAGCAATAGCATCGCCAGGCACATCGATCCGATCGTCTACTTTCAAGCCCGATAGGGAAATGATGGCCACTTCATCTAGCGTAGAAAGTCCGACCGCTTTAATCTCAGCAATTCTAAATTTTTGAGGCTTTGCATAGTTCAATTCCAGAATGTTGACTGGCTTGGAGGAGGCATAGCGACTTTGGCCCAAACGGATTTGCGCCATAGAACTTGCCGACCAAATCAAACAAAACAGAATGAGTATACTTCTTTTCATTAATACTTAAGGTTTAACTTGCTCCCCGGTTTTTCCAAACCTTCTTTCTCTCTTTTGGTAATCTTCAATCGCGGCAAACAAGTGTTCTTTTCTAAAATCAGGCCACAACACGTCTGTAAAATACAGTTCAGTGTAAGCCAGTTGCCAGAGCAAGAAATTACTAATTCTAAACTCACCACTCGTACGAATCATCAGTTCTGGATCTGGGATTCCTGCGGTATCTAAATGATCCACTAGGGTGGCTTGGGTAATTTCCTCTGGGCGTATTTTGCCTTCAGAGACTTTTTGAGCAATGCGTTTGGCCGCCTCAGTCAGTTCCCATTGTCCACTGTAGCTCAAAGCAAAATGTACAGTAAGCCCTGTATTGGAGGATGTTTGGTGCACGGCCTCGACCAATTTTTCGTAGGTAGAGGTAGGTAAGCTTTTGATATCTCCGATTGTATTCAATCGGACATTATTTTTCATTACTCGGGGCATTTCAGTTACAATGGTCTCTACAAGCAATTGCATCAGCGCCTGAATTTCATCTTGGGGTCGAGACCAATTCTCGGTAGAGAAGGAGAATAAAGTCAGGTGTTGAATTCCTATTTCCCCAGCTCCCTCAATAGCATCTCGTACTGCCTGAATTGCATTTCGGTGACCAAATATCCGCATGGCCCCTTGCTTTTTGGCCCAGCGTCCGTTGCCATCCA
Organism: Spirosoma fluviale; assembly: GCA_945872775.1. Classification (GTDB taxonomy): domain Bacteria; phylum Bacteroidota; class Bacteroidia; order Cytophagales; family Cyclobacteriaceae; genus Algoriphagus. The sequence goes on from CAMCBC010000056.1 coordinate 7,529, forward strand.
TGATGATGGCAATGTGTTTTGGTAAGTTGTTTCGGTCTATATCTTCCTTCATTTCAGCGGTTGGAATACCTACTTTTTTGGAGGTACAAAAATGGGATTTCTTTTTCAATAAATATTCCCTCGGCCCAATTAATTAATAGGTGTAGCACCTGGCCTTGGTGAGGGTATAGCTGACCGTAACCCCAAGAAAATAGTACCAATCCTTGGTATTGGGGTTTCCAAAATTCAGGCTTTGAGGAAGCGCTTTGGTATCCGGACCAATAGGAGTTTCGTACCGTGGTAGCGCAGGAAGTGGGCTACTAAGTGGATCCAATGCATCTGAGGTGGTTGGGCGAAAGCCAAGTTCCATTCCTAAAGTAAGCTGGTTCGTGAGTAGAAACTTCACCCCTCCACCAAATGGGATGACTACTGTTCTAGTTTTGTAGTTTTCTACAGGCATTCCAGCATGCATGCGGCCTTCTGCATTTACGAAAGCGTAGCCCATCCCAAAGAAAGCATAGGGCGAAAATCGAAACTCACTCTTGTGGTTGACATAATCGAGGAAGTTGAACTCCATGATTGCAGACAGTTCGGTAATGCGACCTGTAAAATGTCCCTGACGAAGTGAGGCCATTGCATCGATCGGACGGATGCTATCTGCCGCCATGATCTCCGCAAGATTGACTCCCACTTTTAAGCTCCAAACATTGTCAAAATTTCTCTTGCCAAATAACGTTCCTTGAAGGCCAGATTGGCCAGCATCAATTTTTCGAAGCAAATCCCCTGAATAGACGGCAGAACCTAGGCCACCCCCAACCTCATAGCTTTGTGCAAGTAGCATCGCAACTGGGCTACATACTAGGAAACAACCCAGTACCAAGGATTTTAAAATCTTAAAATTGATCTTTTTCAAGACGATGCAAGTTATAAACTACCTAACGCTAAAAAAACGAGGTCCGGTATTTAGGGGGTTAATAATTGTTAAGCTTGTAAAGGCATACCAATCAATTTCTTAGGTCCAAACCCCAATTCAATTTTTGGCGTAAGGTGTCAAAGAAATGATAGCTTGGCAATTTCACCAATTTAGCGGAGAATGCTTCCTTTTTTACGCTTAATTTCACCTCGGAGGCAATTGAGCTGGACCTAGAATCCAAAGAAATCATAAACTTGTCCGTACGCCCTTCTATCTCAAAGCTAATCTCCGACTCGTCGGACACGATGATCGGACGAACGTTCAGGTTGTGTGGACTTACGGGTGTAATTACAAAATTCTTGGCCCCAGGGGTGATTAAGGGTCCGCCACAACTTAAGGAATAGCCAGTGGATCCAGTCGGAGTAGCTACAATTAAACCATCCGCCCAATAGGAATTGAGGTACTTGCCGTCGATGAAGGTGTGCACCGTGATCATCGATGAAGTGTCTTTTTTGTGGATGGTAAACTCGTTTAGGGCAAAATTTACCCCTTGAAAAAGCTTTTTAGAGCTAGTCAAGGAGAGCAGGATCCTGGATTCAATTTGGTAATTCCCCTTGGCTAATTGTTCAATTGCTTCTTCGATTTTATCGGTGGCCACATTTGCTAAAAATCCAAGTCTACCGGTATTCAGTCCAAGGATTGGGATTTCCTTTTTGCCCACCACACAAACCGAGTCTAGCAGGGTACCATCGCCTCCAATGGATAACAAAAAATCAAGCCCATCGAAGTCTTCTGGGCGATGGAGGATTTGATAGGCAGGAGAAGATGGGCTTAGCTGGCGCAGCTGCTGATCCAAAATTGGAGTCAAGCAGATTGACACCCCTAGTGATTGCAGTTTTTCAAAAAGACCCCAAAGAATGGGTAAAAATTCTGCCTTTAAGGATAACCCATGGATTGCTACCCTCATGGTTAAATGTCTAAAAACCGCAACAAATTACCAATGCGTTCCTCATCTGAGCTCTGTCCAACTTCCTCTTGGGCGAAGTCTTTGACCTGGTATCCAAATCGTAGTAAGGTGGCCTTTATGTGGCGGGTATCTGCCTTATCTAATTTGAGGGTGAGCTCCACCGCTTGGGAATCCAAAGGGTCGGTGAAGAGTTGGCAACTTAAAATCTTGGTGTTTTCTGCTTCGATAAGTCGAGAAATTTCAGAAAGCTGAAAGTCTTTCATTTGCAAGGAGATGACCAAAACACTGCCTGGGGAATGTATAGACAAATTATCAGCATAGGCAGTCAGTGCATCCTGAGTAGGTACGACTCCAAGGTACTGCTGGTCTCGCTCGATCACCGCCACCCATTTGGTTTGATGCTCCCCTGCCACCCGAAGCACATCATAGAGGTGCTGATCGGCATATACCCAGCAGGAAGCGCATTCAAGTTCTACCTGAGCAATTTGAATGTCTAAATGGTCTTGCTCAAGGAGGATCTCATCTGCCACAAATCCTAAAAATACCCCTCCCTCCACTACGGGTAGCGTAGTCAGTTCAAGCGCTTCCATTTTCTTTAGAGCCAAACCAACAGGTTCAGAGATTTTGATAGATGGAATGAGAGGATGGATATAATCTTCAGCTAGCATGAATGAAAGTTAGGAAATCAATTCAAAACACAAAACGCTTTTGCGAGTGAACTTGTTTCCTTTCTTTTTTTGGAGGGACTAGGCTAAGAAATTTTGAAACAAAATACCCAATATAATCCCCGCTATCACGATAAGGGGAGAGGATATTTTGGTGAATTGGAGTAGGGAATAGGTGCCTAGAATAAAAAATATATGGAGAAGATTTGGCTCCAAAGGTTCGAAAAGCAGGTAGGCACCTGCAATTAACATGCCACAGGAAACAGCGTTGATTCCTTCTAAAGCGGCTCGAACAGGACGGTATAACTTGAGCTGATCCCAAAATCGAATGACAAAGAAAATCAAAAAGATCCCTGGAAGAAAAATCCCTGCTGTCGCAATCAGGCCTCCACTCACAAATCCCACAAGTCCAAATTCACGCATGGAAAGCGCACCAATGTAGGTGGAGATGGAAAAGGTAGGCCCGGGTATCCCTTGGGACAGGGCATAGCCAGTAAGGAACTCTTCCGAGCTTAAAAAATGCTTTAAATCCACAAATTCAGCGTACAAATAAGGGATCAATACCTGTCCTCCACCGAAAATCAGGCTACCATTTCGGTAAAAATTTTCAAAGAGTAAGATAGGCTGCGATTTAGTAATGGCCCCGGCAACGGCAGCAACAACCAATACCCCTCCCCAGAGGTAGAAATTACTCCACTTAATATGCAAAGATTTATCCTCCTCGACTTTGGGCTGATTTTTATACTTGATTGAAGTGCTTAGCCCTCCCAATAGCAGCATTACTGGAAAAATATAGGGGGAGCTGTAGAAGAAGGAGACAAATGCCGAAAGCAGCATCAAGACGATGGCTTCGGGAGTTTTGATCATTTTGGTGATGGTTTTTTGCGCAGCAAAAATGAGAAAGCCAATAGCCATGGGCTGGATAAACTTGGCAAATTGGAGTGCTTTTGGGCTGTTTTCTTGCAAAAAATGGATGAGGATAGCTGCCAAGATCATTGCGATCGTCGCGGGAAGTATCCAAACTAACAGGGTTAAGTAGGCGAGACGAGGGCCGCCCACCCGAAATCCAATGGCAGAGATCAATTGGGTGGAGGAGGGACCTGGAAGCATGCTGCAGAGCGCATTTAATTCCCAAAGTTCCTCCTCCTGGATATATCCCCTTTTTTTGACCATGCGCTCGAGCATCATGGCTAGCAGCACTTGCGGGCCACCAAAAGCGGTCAGAGACAGTGTCAAGGTATCTTTTAGAAAGACTACATATCGGACCGCCCGAATAGACATCCTATTTCCGAAGTCCTAGTTCACGTAGCCTTTCTTCTAAAAACTCACCTGCAGTAATGTCCGTAAACTGCTTGGGTTGGGCTTCGGAAATACAACTGGACAAACAGCTGAGGTCCATCTCGGAACGCGGATGCATAAAGAAAGGAATGGAATACCTGCTGGTATTCATTTTCTCACGAGGAGGGTTGACGACGCGGTGGATGGTAGATTTCAGCTTTTTGTTGGTGAAACGCTCCAACATATCTCCCACATTCACCACCAATTGGTCAGGCAAAGCCGTGATAGGAATCCACTTTCCGTCTCTACGAAGTACTTGGAGGCCATCTGCACTCGCGCCCATCAGTAGGGTAATCAAGTTGATGTCTCCATGCTCGGCAGCTCTTACGGCGTCGCTAGGCACTGCCTCAGGATTTTCTATTGGGAAATAATGAATTTGACGAAGGATGGAATTGCCATGGGCTACCTTGTCTTCAAAATAAGTCTCCTCTAAGTCCAAATTTATAGCAATCGCACGAAGCATTTGCTTGCCAGCATTTTCCAAGGTTCGGTAGGCTTCCAATGCATCGTCCTTGAATTGGGGAATTTCTTCTGGCCAACAGTTGGCGGGATACTCCGATTTGATGGGGTCGGTATCTGGAATAGTGGCCAGGTCTTGTCCTACATGGTAAAACTCCTTCAAGTCTCCCGTGTTTCTTCCTTTGGCATGTTCTTTCCCCTTGCCAGTATAGCCTCTTTGGTAGCCGATTTCTGGTTTTTCATACTGTGACTTTACTGCATCGGGCAGTGTAAAAAATGTAGTAATGGAGGAATAAAGTCGATCTTGGAGCTCCTTACTTAACCCATGGTTTTTGATGGCAACAAATCCGATGTTCTGGTAAGCTTCTCCAAGCTTGCGAACAAATTCGGCCTTTTTTTCAGGACTGCCAGCAGTGAAATCGGCTAAATCCAAACTCGGAATTTCATCAAACAAAATTTCCATAGATGCGGTAGATTAAGTGGTGCTTTCTTTAAATTCTTCAAAAATAAATATCTTTAACCTCAATTGATGCGATTCCATGAATAAAATCCAGATTACCCTGCTGATTGTCAGTTTATGGGTTGTTTCTTGTTCCTCAGGCCCAAAGGAAGCTAAAGAATCGACAGCCGCGGAGGAGGGTACGACCGCTTTACCTGAAGTTACCCCGCTTCCAGTTACTTTTACTCTGGTAGACTCCCTTTCTTTTTTTCCAGATGCAATTCTAGAGCTTAATACCCCTTTGAGCAATCAGGTTTTTAAGCCGGGAAAAGTCCCGTTTGAGTTCAATATCAAGAATTTTTCCCTAAAAACGAAGGGAGTCGCAGCGCCACGACTGGTGATGATCTTGAATGGAGGCGAACCAGAAGGGTTTTCGGCGCCTATATTTCAGCGGGAACTAGCCCGAGGTACCTACAGAACGGTTGCTTTCTTGGTAGATCAAAAGGGGCTATCCTTAAAAAATTTCGGAAATTACCTCGATCGAGACTTTTTGGTGGGCGATTCAAGGCCCTTTCCTTATTCTGCCGAACCCTACCTGGCCATCAACCTGCCGAGAAATGAACAAATCATTCCCCTTGGCGAAGAGTTGATTTTGGATTTCCTGGTCTTGGGGGGCGATTTAAAGTTGGATGGTTTGAAAGTCAAAATTTGGATCAATGCCTACCAAACGGAGACGAATCAACTGGTTCCCTTGCGCGTTTCGAACCTTCCAGTGGGTGATTATCAAGTAAAAATACAGCTCCTGCGTACTTCGAACAAAGAATTGGAAGGTCCTTTCTCTAGCAGTACGAAGACCATCTATGTCCGATAAGTCCTTATCTTTGGGCGATTAAATCTCTAGTAGACCATGCTTTTAGTACAACATATCCGTGATCATTACGACCAAGTGCTCCTTGGCCTCAAAAAAAGAAACCTAGTGCATGCAGATACTGCCTTGCAACAGGTGCTTGCCTTAGATGAATTGAGAAAGTCTTCCCAAACCCAGCGAGACCAGCTTCAGGCGGAGGCCAATACCATTTCGAAGGAAATTGGAATCTTGATGAAGGAGGGTAAAACGGTGGAAGCAACAGCCGTTCGAGATCGATCAGCGGTGTTGAAGAACCAGATCAAAGAACTCGAGGAGCAGCATGAGCAGGCAGAAGTAGAGTTGAAGGCCTTGCTGTACACCCTGCCGAATGTGCCTTACGAGGCAGTCCCTGCTGGAAAATCTGCGGAAGACAATGAGATAGTCCTCACACATGGAGAGATTCCAATCCTACCTGAAGGCAAATTGCCACACTGGGAGTTGATTAAGAAATACGACATCATTGATTTTGACTTGGGTGTGAAGATAGCTGGGGCAGGATTTCCGGTGTACAAAGGAAAAGGTGCAAGGCTGCAGCGTGCGTTAATCAACTTTTTCTTGGATCAAGCCTTAGCGGCTGGCTACATGGAGGTACAGCCTCCCATCTTGGTAAATGAGGATTCTGGCTATGGCACAGGGCAGCTTCCAGACAAGGAAGGGCAGATGTATTATGCGACTGAGGATAAGCTTTACTTGATCCCAACGGCAGAGGTGCCGATTACCAATCTATACCGCGATGTACTCGTGAATGTCTCCGACCTCCCGATCAAGAATGTGGGCTACACTCCTTGCTTTAGAAGGGAAGCCGGTTCCTGGGGAGCACATGTTCGTGGTTTAAATCGATTACATCAGTTTGACAAGGTCGAAGTTGTCCAAATCACACATCCAGACCATTCCTATGAGGCCTTAGAACAAATGAGCAGCTACGTACAAGGCTTGTTGCAGCAATTGGAATTGCCTTACCGTGTCCTTCGCCTTTGTGGAGGCGATATGGGCTTTACCTCAGCGATGACCTATGACATGGAGGTGTATTCGGCTGCACAAGAACGCTGGTTGGAAGTAAGCTCGGTGTCCAATTTTGAAACTTATCAGGCAAACCGTCTGAAGCTACGGTTCAAGGGAGAGGATAAAAAATCCCAATTGGCACATACCTTAAATGGTAGTGCGCTGGCCTTGCCTCGAATAGTAGCATCGATCCTCGAAAATAATCAGGGCCCTGATGGGATCCGGATGCCAAAAGTACTACAGCCCTACTTAGGTTTTGAAAGTATTTAATTCCTTCTTTTTTTGCTTAAAAAAGGCTGCCCTTCTTGGTAGTTTTTTCCTGCTCCCTATGTTGACCTTCGCTCAAAGCGATGTGGATGAGGCCATTACCAAGACGGTGCAGCTGTATTTTGATGGCATGGTAGCGCGGGATGCAGCCAAGTTGGAAGCAGCATTTCTTCCGCAGGCAAGATTGATTGGCTATCGAGGAGAGGTGCTGGTAGTGACGCCAATTGCCGAATGGATCCAGTCTACTGCTACAGGAGCTCCTCGAGATCCTGCGGAGTACCGAAACGAACTCAAGTCTATTCGTCGTGTGGGAAAGATGGCTATGGTGGAGGCGGAGTTGTACTGGCCTACGCGGTACTATTACGATTACTTAACCTTACTTGAAGTAGCTGGAGTTTGGAAAATCGTGCACAAATCTTGGCACGAAAAGCCCTTGGATAAGTAGGCTACTTTTTTTTAGTTTAAGGGCTAGTCGAAAGCTGGGAAGCAGGACTGAAGTGCTAATCAATCCCTAACGTAGCTTTTCTAGTGGCGTCACTCAGTTTGGCATGCACCTCCAATACCTGGGGAATCAGCAGTTTGTTGTCCGTATTTTTAATGCAAAAATCTGCCAGCTCATTCTTTTCTTCGTCAGGAAGTTGTTGGTTGATGATTTGGTTGACTTGGTCCTCGGATCGAAAGGGGTCTCGAAGGAGGACCCGAGCCATGCGAATGCGTAGTGGGGAGCTGACATTGATGACGTAGTCGAGCTCTTTTGCTGCACCAGTTTCGAAGAGAAGCGCTGCTTCTTTGATGAGGTAGGGAGCAGTTTGTGCTGCGATCCACTGTTCAAAATCTTTCCTAACCGCAGGATGTACCAGCGCATTTAGGGCGGCGATTTTTTCAGGACTGGGAAAAACCGTTTCTGCAAGGAAGCTGCGATTGAGTTCACCGGTGGAGGAATAGGCTGCAGCACCAAAGGTGGTTGAAATTTGATTCCGAAGTTCGGGATCCTGGGCCATGAGCCACTTGGCGCGATCATCA
>CAMCBC010000057.1 GCA_945872775.1 Spirosoma fluviale
CACTCACCAGTAGCTGCAGGAGTTACGAAAATTGAGTATTTGCCAGCAGCCAAGTTTTTGCCGCCTACACTTACTGGAGTACTAAATTCGATGATGGTTTGGCCGTTTGCTCCAGCTCTCCAAGTCTCGCCATACTTGATGATGCCACCAAATACTTTTCTTCCTTTAACTGCAGGAGAGGAGTAGTCAATGCTGATTTTGGTGAAGCCAACTACCTGGCTTACATGCGCTGCTGGGCTAGCCGCAGGCTGTTGAAGTTGCGCCTGTGCAGCAAAAGAGCCTACAAGAATGAAGGCTAGGGTCAATAAAAGACTGTTAATGTGTTTCATGGGGTATGGTTGGGTTATTTTGTTGCGAAGCTAACAAAAATTTAGGGCTTTTGGAATTGGAATAATTTTGCCGCTCAACTGATTTATATCAGGTATTGTCGGTTCTTAATCACCTACCTTGACAACGAACTCATGGACTGCAAACAGAGGTCTGATTTTTGGGGAATAATCCTGAATCAGTCCAAGATTGTTGCTTCAACTTTCATTTTTGTTGCGCCATTTGAACCATTTTTTTCTTACCTCATTTAAACCGCTACTGTATGAAAAAACTAGAAAACACTTGTGCACTTGTTACCGGCGCAGCATCTGGTATAGGAAAAGCCATCGCCCTGCTTTTTGCCCAGGAGGGAGCCAAAGTGGTGGTGGCAGACCAGGATGCCGCCGCCGCAGAAGCAGTGGCCCATCAGATTCGACACCTAGGAGGGCATGCCCTGGGTTTGGCTTGTGACGTATCCGATCAGCAGCAAGTAGAGCGGCTCCTAGAAGCTACCTTGCACGAGTTTGGCAGCCTCGATGTGCTCGTGAATAATGCGGGCATCATGGACAACTTCATGCCCCTGGACAAGGTGACGGACGTGCTTTGGGAAAAAATCATGGCTGTCAACGTCAACGGCCCTTTTTACACCTGCAGGCTGGCCATCGTGCAGATGCTAAAGCAAGGAAAAGGCAGCATCATCAACATCGCTTCCGTGGGTGGCGTAGCAGGGGCACGTGCTGGGTTGGCTTATACCACTTCCAAACATGCCCTGGTGGGGATGAGCAAAAACATCGGCTTTATGTATGCCCAAAAAGGCATTCGCTGCAATGCCATTGCCCCGGGTGGAGTGACTACCCACATCATGGACGATGCCGAACCCGATCAAGAAGGAGCGGCGCTTTGCAGCAGTGGAGCAGGATCCATGCCGCGAATGGGCGAAGCAAATGAAATTGCCAAGGTAGCCCTGTTTCTCGCCTCTGATGACGCCTCCTTTGTCAATGGAGAAACGCTCGTTGCGGATGGAGGATGGCTCGCCTATTGAGGTGAACCCTTACCCTAGATCAAGAAGGAGGCTTTGCGAGCTAATTTGCGTTAGATGGAATAAACAGGAGTTGGGGAAATCCAAAAACCCTGTTTATCTTAGAAGTGATCAAAATTTCCCTCCCTCACTTCTTTACCTGCATGTCCTATTTTTCCCTACGCGCCCTCACCAAATCCTACGATTCTCATGTTGCCTTGCAAGAATTTAATTTGGAGCTTTCCAAAGGGGAGTTTGTTTCCATCATTGGAGAGAGTGGCTCGGGCAAAAGTACCTTGCTCCGCATCGCCGCAGGCTTGTTGACGCAGAGTTCGGGTGAGGTACTGCTGGATGGGAAGAAAATTGAAAGTCCAGCTGAAAAGTTGGTCCCAGGCTATGACGAGATCAAACTGATCCATCAAGATTACCAGCTCTTTCCCAATACGACTGTGGAGGAAAATATCACTCGTCCGTTGTTGAACTACGAAGAAGGCTACCGAAAGCAGCGCGTGGCGCACTTGCTGGATCGACTCGGATTGACTCCCTACAAGGACCGGCTTCCCAAGCAGCTCAGTGGGGGACAGCAGCAGAAGGTGGCCATCGCACAAGCCTTGGCCGTAGAACCGGAGGTCTTATTGCTAGACGAGCCCTTTAGCCATTTGGATGCGATTCAGAAGAGAAAGTTGATTCAGGAATTGAAAGAGCTGCTTCGGGAGATGGGTACTACCGTCATTTTTGTAACCCACGATTTGGACGATGCCCTTTGGCTTACGGATTCCTTAGTGGTGCTCCAAAAGGGCAAAATCACCCAAAAAGGGAATTCCAAAGCACTCTGTGAACATCCCAAATCCAAGTATGTGGCACGTCTTTTTTCTTCCATCAATGCCCTTCCAGATCGAGAGCAAGCTTACATCCGACCTGCCGATATCCGGATCCGTACGCGTGGTGGTTTCGTAGGGCATGTGGTAGACCAACGGTTTCTCGTACACTACAACACCCTGCAAGTTCGCTTGCGGGAAGGTGGACAGATTTGGGAGGTGGATGATCCGGGGCGCAAGTACCAAATCGGAGACCGCGTGTATCTGCATGTTCAGGAAGAAAAAATATTGGTACTGAAATCTTAAGTTCAAAAAAAAATCCCGCTATCAGACCGATAGCGGGATTTTTTGGATTCAAGGCAACAGTTTAGTCCTCGGTTTCTTCCTCATCTTCTTCCAAATGCCCCTGCTCGAGTTCTTTTTCGGTGGCTTTCCGTACTTCGATGACCTTGCCTTCAAAGTGCAAATCAAATCCAACTAAGGGATGGTTGAAGTCAAGCAGCAACTCTTCTCCCATATTTTTCAAAACCTTCGCTTGCATGGGGTAGCCATTTTCATCGACGAGTGGGAGAAAATTACCTTCCTCAAGCATGGATGGACTGAAGCCTCTCTCCTTGGAAAACTGATCCACGGGCAAGGTCACCAAGAGTTCTTCATCCGCCTCTCCGTAGGCTTCTTCTGTAGTCAAGGTGAAGGAAAACTCTTCATTCAATTTCTTGCCCTCGAGGAGCTCCTCAAATTTCTCTGGCAAGCCACTCTGTCCGAATAGAAAGTAAAAGGGATCGTCTGCTTCTCGAACCTCTACACTGAAGGGTGCAGATTCAATTTCATCTTCCACTTTGCTTACTTTGAGTTCGTAGGTAAGGCCTACTACGGTGCTGACTTTGATGTTCATTCGTTGATTTTTTAACTCGTGATTCCGTATTTCAAACGGATGAGAATTCGTTCTTTAAGGACCTGCCACTTGCTTTTTGCGGTAGATTGCTGCAGTTTTTTGCTGGAGCGGAACACGAAATATTGGTAATCTTTTTCTTCGAAAAAGAGGGCGTAGGTTTCCATTTTTTCCAAGTAAAAACCAGCTGCTCCCAAGGTCTGTACCAGAATTCCGGTATCCAATGGCTGGTCGATTACTTGTAGTTTTTCAGGTTGATTTGCAATCATCCACTCCAAGTAACGGGGTGCAGGAATGTGTACAAACAGCACCGAATCTTGGTGTGCATGTGCTTGAATATTTTTGAATAGCTGTGCATGCTGGGCCACAGGAATGTGTTCCAATACATCTGGGAACACAAAAAAGTCAAATGTTTTACCAGGTCGATTGAAGTCAGACATGTCTGACACGTCAAACTTCAGGTTGCTCTGCTTTTTCCAAAGGACACGAGCCTTTTCGATACTCTCTGGTGAGATGTCCACTGCCAGCACCTCTCCTTGGGGTACTTGAGTGGCTAGCAGGTGGGATACCGTGCCGATGCCACAGCCCACTTCCAGGATGCGGTGCTGCGACTTCAAACCGGCTTGTTTCACCTTATCCAGGATACTCAAATGCCGGGAGTTGATCCCTGTTTTTTCTTGCTTCTCGGCAAACTGGTCGTAGAAGCGAACTACTTTATCTTGTTCTTCAGCGGCTTGCATCTGATTTTCGGTAGGTGGTAACTAGTCCAGCAATCAACAAAATCACCAAGCCATACTGGAACAGGATCATTGGAGTTTTAGTGGCGCTGTAACTTGTGGGGGCAAAGGTAAAGACAATTTCGTGAGTTCCTGCAGGAAGCTGAAGCCCGCGTAGGAGGTAGTTGGTTCGAAGAATGGGAACTTCCTTTCCATCTAACTTAGCGGTCCAACCTGCTGGGTAGTAGATTTCAGAAAATACCCCCAAGCCTGCAGTGGTCATCTCTGCTCGGTAGGTCAGTTCATTGGGAGCATGCTTGGTGAGGCTGATTTTTCCTGCACCTGCTTTTTGTTCCCCAAATTCCTTGCTATTGATGGTGGCTTGCGTTTTGGTATCGATGGTGCCTAGCTTGTCCATTTCCTCTTTGTTGCTGCCTACAGGGACAAGTTGGCTAGGAACCCAAGCAGGGCCATTTGCTTCCGGGTTTTCAAATACTGCATTGGTATCTGTCCCAGCAATGAGGTATTTTGCGTTGAGCATGTTGATGGTACCCAAGCTTGCCCAGTCAAAGTTGCCTTCCTGTGCTTTTTTGATGAAGTCTTGCAGCTCAAACTCCATCTGGTAATCCACCAAATCTTGGTAGCGGCGAAGTTTGGCCCCGTGGTAGCCACCTAGGCTATTGAATCGGTAGCTAGTACGTGCGCCCTGGGTGAGTCCCTCCGTAAGTGGCAACACTCGGAAGTAGCCCTTGTCGGCTGCGATTGATTTTTCTGCTGGCGTCTCTGCAAAAAACTCTCGGGATGGATTTCCCTTGAAGGAATCGTCGTTGAAGTAGCGACGGTTGATGGTCCATACATCGAGCGTAATCAAGGTGATCAATCCAAGGCCTAGGACTAGGTCTGAGATTTTGCCTTTGAGGTAGAAATATATCATCCCCATAGCCAAGGCCACAAAGGCAAAGCTTTTCCAAGCCGAGGAGGCGAGTAGGGCCTTGCGATCGACTTGCAGTGCCGTAACGAGCCAGTCTGGGAGATTAGCATCTCCGGCTCCTTCAAAACGGAAGAAAGCTCCCCCAATCAGGGCAAGCAGCAAGGTGATTCCTGCAACAATGCCTCCGGAGATAAGTAAGGGCTTCAGGGATTTGGACTGGGTCAACTTTTCCAAAGCAATCATCCCAAGAACAGGGATCGCAAATAGTGTCATGCCCAAGGCCATGGATACGGCCCGGAACTTATTGTAGCCAGGTAGAATGTCAAATAGGGTGTAGTTGAACCAAGCTAAGTTTTTGCCCCAGCTGAGCATCAGAGACAGGATAATGATGGATCCAAAGGTGATCAAACTTGCCCGTGGCGCCACCCAGATGCCTAGGATTGCCAAAAACACCAGGATTGCACTGCCATAAATGGGGCCGCCCGTGAAGGGCTGATCCCCCCAGTAGGTAGGTGCTCCTTTGACGAAGTCATTGACCTGTCCGGGTTCGAGGCCTTGATTTCGAAGGGCTTTTTCGGATGCAGAGTCTTTGGGAAGTGGGGTCGTGCTACCGCCTCCGTAAAAATCAGGAACGAGGAGGGTCATGCTTTCCAGGATGCCATTGGACCAGCCAAAGGCATAGTCCTTGTCGAGTCCTGCACCAGCGGTTTCGATGGTGGCCTTGCCTCGCGTGGAGTAAGGGCTGTAATCCAAGGCGGTGGCGATTCTGCCCAAATTTCCACCAACTCCAAGTACGGCACCCAAAGTCAACAAGGCAATTGTTTTGGATAGGCTAGCAATTCCTTCTTTTTTCCAATCAAAAGCAAGTCGGGTAATCACGTAGACAACCGCGATAAGCAGTGTGTAGTAGGTGATTTGAAGGTGGTTAAACTTGAGTTGCAGCAGCAGTCCAAGGCCAAGAAGCGCTGCTCCGAGGAGTCGTTTGCGATCGAAGGCAAGGTGGATACCTGCGAGAATCAATGGAATAAGGCAAACCGCCCATATTTTGGCATTGTGCCCTGCCTCCAAGGAGAGGAGGTTGTAGGTATTGAAGGAAAATGCAATGGCCCCGGCAACAGCGAAAATGGGGCGCACCCCATAGCTAATCAGCAAGAGGTACATGGCGAGCATTCCAAAAAATAGGCCATTGATGGGGTGTGGTAGGCCTAAGGTGAGGATGGAGATGGCTAGGTTGGTGATGTCTCCTGCAAACTCCAGGCTGATGAAGTAGGTGGGCATTCCGCCAAACATGCGGTTGGTCCATAGCGCTTGTTCCCCCGTAGCAGCACGGTAGTCAAGCACCTCCTTAGCGGAGCCTTCCCACTGCAGGATGTCACCTTGGAAAATGATCTTTCCATCAAAAACGAGTGGAGAAAAATACCCCACTACGAGCAGGTAAAAGAAGGCGATGCCGAGGAGATGGGGAAGGATGTCTTTTTGAAATTGAATCTTCATGCAGGAGTTCAGCGGATTGAACCGCAAATTAAGGAATTCGGGGGAAAGGCCATGCCGGGTGTTGCTTCCTTTTTGTAGGGGTAGGTGAAAGAAAATGGGGATGGACCAAAATCTACCAACTGGGATCACTTAAATCCCGGTTAGTATTGTCGTGCAAACCTTCTAATTCATTACTTTTGCATGAAATAGCAGTATAGCAGCATGTTTGATAATTTAAGTTTGAAGCTTGACCGGGCGTTCAAGACACTGAAGGGTACCGGAAAAATCACTGAAATCAATGTCGCATCTACCGTAAAGGAGATTCGAAGAGCTTTGATTGATGCCGATGTGAACTACAAAGTAGCCAAGGAAGTCACTGATAAAATCAAGGACGAAGCCATGGGTCGCGATGTATTGATCTCGGTTTCTCCGGGTCAGCTATTGATCAAAATCACCCAAGAGGAGTTGACCAAATTGATGGGAAACACCAAGGTGGACATCAAGCTCAGTGGAGATCCATCCGTAATTTTGATTGCAGGTCTTCAGGGATCGGGTAAAACTACTTTTACGGGCAAGCTTGGAAGTTTACTGAAGCGCCAAGGACGTCAAGTGCTGCTAGTAGCTTGTGATATTTACAGACCTGCTGCGATTGACCAGCTCAAGGTCTTGGGCGAGCAAATTGGCGTGGAGGTGTATGCTGAGCCAGAAAATAAAAATGCCTTACAAATCGCCAACAATGCCATTGCTTATGCCAAAAAATCAGGCAAAAAGACCGTAGTAGTCGATACTGCAGGTCGTTTGGCAGTGGATGAGGCGATGATGCAGGAGATTGAGGAACTTAAAAAAGCTCTCAATCCATCCGAAACACTTTTTGTTGTGGATTCCATGACCGGTCAAGATGCGGTAAATACTGCGAAAACCTTTGACGATCGACTCAATTTTGATGGCGTAGTCCTCACCAAATTGGACGGTGATACCCGCGGGGGTGCTGCCATTTCCATCCGCCACGTGGTGAATAAGCCCATCAAGTTTATCTCCACCGGAGAAAAGATGGAAAACCTGGATGTATTCCATCCAGACCGTATGGCCCAGCGGATCTTGGGCATGGGAGATGTGATCTCCTTGGTGGAGCGTGCTCAGCAGTCCTTTGATGAGGACGAGGCCAAGCGCCTGAACGCGAAAATGCGTCAGAATAATTTCAACTTTGACGATTTCCTTTCCCAGCTAGAGCAAGTGAAGAAGATGGGAAATATCAAGGACCTTATGGGCATGATTCCTGGAATGGGTAAAGCCTTGAAAGGACTGGATATCGATGACGATTCCTTCAAGCCCGTGGAGGCGATCATCCGAAGCATGACTCCCAAGGAGCGCCAAAACCCAGATATCATCGATGGCAGACGAAGAAAAAGACTTGCAGATGGCTCGGGTAGAAGCATCACCGAAGTCAACAACTTGATGAAGCAGTTTGAGGACATGCGCAAGATGATGAAGCAAATGAATAAAATGGGAGGTGCCAAGGCAGCCATGAGTAAAATGATGCCTCCTGGAATGGGGAAGAGGTAATTAGTATCAAGTATCAAGTAGCTAGTATCAAGTAGCTAGTATCAAGACGCGTCTAGAAGCAAGAGCCGAGATACAAGAAACGAGACTTTATTGCCTAATGACAATAGAGACTAGTTTTCCCAATTCAACATTCTGCAATCTGAGTTCAGCGTTCGACATTAAGAGAAGCAAGAGATTAGATACCCGACGCGGCGGGCAAGCAAGATGAAAATCTTGCTCCTTAGGCTGAATTTTCATATCAACAGAACTGAGTCTAATTTCTTGTTTCTTGCATCTTGCATCTATCCCTACCCATTCCCGTGAAACGCATTGCCCTGGACTTACATTACCTTCCTAGCCTAGAGTACTTTACCGTGCTCAGAGGAGTGGATGAGTTGTTTCTATTTCCTGGGGACCGGTACGAACGACAGTCCTACTTCAACCGAACTTCTATATTGCTTGCCAATAAGGTACAGACCTTGAGTGTGCCCATTCAAGGGAGGAGACCCCGAATCTCACTGACCGAGGTTCGTATTGACTCCGAGCAAAAATGGGTGAGCAACCACTTGCGAGGAATTCAAAGCGGCTATGGAAAAGCCCCATTCTTCGAATATTTTTTCCCCTATTTCGATGAGGCCCTCAGTCGTCCGGAAACGCAGCTTTGGAACTTGAATTTGGAATTGCTGACAATCTGTCTGAAGCTACTCCGCTGGCCTGTCAAATTAACCTTGGTTGGAAATGAGGGGCTTCCGGCCGATGTAATTGACCTCAGAGGGCAAATAGTGCCTTCTGGTAGCTATTTGGACCGACCGTTTTACCAGGATGAGCCGTATGGGCAAAATTTTGGCCCAAACTTTGTCCCTAACCTCTCGATACTGGACTTATTATTTTGTTTGGGGGGGGCAGCAGATGATTTGCTTTCTAAATCTCAAAAAAAACGCGAACAATAAGTCAATCGATTGTGTTTTTAAAACAAAATTGGTATCATAGACTCAACATTCATCTTACAATCAGAAAAGGGTTAAATGGAAGCAAAATTTTCGAACAGAGTCAAAGAGGTAATCTCTCTCAGCCGCGAAGAAGCCCTTCGTCTGGGACACGATTACATTGGCACAGAGCACCTCTTATTGGGGATGATCCGAGAGGGAGAAGGGGTAGCTGTTTCCATATTGAAAAAGCTAGGGATACCCATGGATGAATTACGGGCTGCGATAGAGCGGGCAGTAAAAGGTACGGCCAACCACAATGTGAAGAATATGGCCAATATTCCATTGACGCGGCAGTCTGAAAAAGTATTAAAAATCACCTATTTGGAAGCAAAAATTTTCAAAAGTCAGCTGATTGGTACGGAGCACTTACTGCTTTCTATCCTTCGCGATGAAGATAATATAGCTACACAGATTTTAAATAAGTTTGAGGTCAACTACGACAGCATCAAAGAAATGCTTGAAATGCAGTCGGAAGGCAGTTCCTCCCCCAAAGCACGAGCGGAAGCCGAAGATGGGGATGAAGATGGATCCAAACTATTTGGCTCTTCCTCTTCTTCTGGAGGCGGTGCCAACAAGCCAGGGGCTGAAAAATCACGCACTCCGGTTTTAGATAACTTTGGTCGCGACCTTACCAAGATGGCAGAAGACGATAAGTTGGATCCAATCATCGGTAGAGAAAAAGAGATTGAGCGCGTAGCGCAAATCCTTTCGCGTAGAAAGAAAAATAATCCGATTTTGATCGGTGAACCAGGGGTGGGAAAAACAGCCATCGCCGAGGGTTTGGCCTTGCGAATCGTACAAAAGAAGGTTTCCCGAATCCTATTCAACAAGCGGGTAGTGACGTTGGATCTTGCATCTCTAGTGGCTGGTACAAAGTACAGAGGCCAGTTTGAGGAGCGCATGAAGGCGGTCATGAACGAACTGGAAAAGTCTCCCAATGTCATCCTATTCATTGACGAACTACATACGATTGTAGGTGCGGGTGGTGCTTCTGGATCTTTGGATGCGTCCAACATGTTTAAACCTGCCTTGGCACGAGGAGAAATCCAATGCATCGGCGCTACGACCTTGGACGAATACAGACAATACATTGAGAAGGATGGTGCCTTGGCACGTCGTTTCCAAATGGTGATGGTGGATGCCACCTCCCCAGAGGAAACCATCCAAATCTTGAACAATATCAAAGACAAATACGAAGACCACCACAATGTCATCTACACGGATGCTGCCATTGAGGGATGTGTCAAGCTTTCAGATCGTTACATTTCGGATCGCTTCCTTCCTGACAAAGCCATTGACGTATTGGATGAAGCGGGAGCTCGGGTACACATCATGAACATCAATGTTCCTGAGGATATCTTGCGCTTGGAGTCTGAAGTAGAAAACATCAAGGCGGAGAAAAACCGTGTAGTCAAATCTCAAAAGTATGAGGAAGCTGCTCAGCTTCGAGACAAAGAAAAGAAACTCTTGGAGCAACTGGATGAAGCCAAATTGAAGTGGGAAGAGGAGAGCAAGACCAAGCGCTTTACCGTGGATGAAGACCATGTAGCAGAAGTAATTGCGATGATGACTGGCATTCCTGCCAAGCGGGTTGCTCAGAAAGAGGGCAATAAATTGCTCAATATGGGCGAAGAGCTCAAGGGAAGAGTAATCGGACAGGAAGAGGCCATCAAGAAATTGACCAAAGCCATTCAGCGTACCCGTGTAGGTTTGAAGGACCCGAAGAAGCCAATTGGCTCCTTTATTTTCCTCGGACCTACTGGAGTTGGAAAGACCGAATTGGCCAAGACCTTAGCCACCTACCTTTTTGACAAGGAAGATTCCTTGATTCGCATCGACATGTCGGAATACATGGAGAAGTTCTCCGTCTCCCGATTGGTGGGAGCACCTCCAGGCTATGTGGGTTATGAAGAGGGTGGACAGCTCACCGAAAAGGTGCGTCGAAAACCGTATTCTGTGGTGCTTTTGGATGAGATTGAAAAAGCGCATCCAGATGTATTCAATATCCTACTTCAGGTATTGGACGACGGTATCTTGACCGACGGACTCGGACGAAGAGTTGATTTTAGAAATACAATCATCATCATGACTTCCAACATTGGGGTGCGTGACTTGAAAGACTTTGGTGCGGGCATTGGCTTTGCCAATCGTGCCAAGGCGGACAATATGGACGATATCATGAAGTCTACCATCCAGTCTGCATTGAAGAAGGCTTTTAGTCCGGAATTCTTAAACCGTTTGGATGATGTAGTGGTGTTCAACTCCTTGAGCAAGGAGCATATCTTCCAGATCATTGACATCAGCCTGGGCAAGTTGTTTCACCGAATCACGGATTTGGGTTACAAAATCGAACTTACGGAGAAGGCGAAGGATTTCTTGGCCAACAAAGGGTACGACCAGCAGTATGGAGCTAGACCTTTGAATCGTGCGATCCAAAAGTACTTGGAAGATGCGATTGCTGAGGAAATCTTGAAAGGGGAATTGACCGAGGGCGATGTGATCACGGCCGATTATGCCGATGAAGCCACGGAGCTTACCCTTTCGGTAACGAAGAAGGAAAAAGCAGACTAATCGTTTGAATTATACGAAAAGAGCCTTGGGACTTTTGTTCTCAAGGCTCTTTTTTTGTTTGGGATTTTCGGGGATTAAACCCCTTCAAACAAGACAAAGGATTCCAAATAGGTGGGTAGGAGGGTATTCCATCCCAGTTCCTGCCTGAGTTTGTAGGCCAGTGCCTCCCCGCTTTTTTCTTCTCCGTGAACCACAAAGGTGTATTTCGGTTTCTCGGTAAATCCCTCCGCCCAGTCCATCAGTTCCTCCTGGTCCGCATGCGCAGAGAGCCCTTCGATGGGATAGACCTTGGCTCGTACAGGAACTTCCTCTCCGTAGATGCGGATGCTGGGATCCCCATCCAATAGTCTTCTGCCACGAGTTTCTTGGGCTTGGTAACCGACAATGATTACTCCATTTTTTTCATTGGGGAGGTGGTGGAAGAGGTGGTGTAGGATCCGCCCGCCCGTGGCCATGCCGCTGGCAGAAATAATTATCGCATTCCCCTCATAGGTGTTGAGGGACATGGATTCCTCCTTTTTCTGAAAGTAATGCAAATGGGGATGCTTAAATGCATGTTCATCTTCCTGCAGCATGGCGCCCAGTCGATGATCATTGCTGAAGTCTAGGTACAGTTTCGTAGCATCGATGGCCATTGGGCTATCGGTGAAGATGGGAACTTTGGGAATTTTCCCTTTCTCCATCAATTGGTAGAGGTGGTAGAGCAGGAGTTGCGTGCGCCCTACGGCAAAGGCAGGGATGATGACTAATCCACCTCGGTCAAAGGTGTCTCGGATGGCGCGGGCCATTTCTTCTTCGGGCTTAAGCACTGATGATTTTCGGTCTCCATAGGTGGATTCGATCCAGAGAATGTCTGCTTTCGGAATTCGGGTGGGAGGAAAGAGGAGCGGATCCTTGTATCGTCCCAAATCACCAGAAAATACAAGCCTTTTGGTTTGGTGTTCCCCTTGAATCAGGAATTTGACGATGGAGGCGCCTAGTATATGACCGGCGTGGAAAAAGGTAACCGTCACCGAAGGGTGTATGGAGAAGGGTTTTTCGAAAGGCTGCGGGACGAACTGTGGAAAAACAGCCTCTGCATCCGCTTTGGTGTAGAGGGGCTGGGGATTCTCGTGTCGGGAATAGCCTTTTTTGCGTGCATATTCTGCTTCTTCCTCTTGGAGCTTCCCAGAGTCCAACAGCAAAATTTTTGCAAGTTCGGCCGTGGCTTCCGTGCAATAAATCGGTCCTTTAAACCCTTGCTGAACCAATCGAGGCAAGTAGCCGATGTGGTCCAAATGTGCATGGGTGAGGACCACTGCTTCCAAGTCATTTAGAGGCATCGGAAATTTATCCCAGTTCAGTTCTCGAAGTTTTCTCCCGCCTTGAAACAATCCACAGTCGACTAGGAATTCGAAATCTCCCAAGTCAATCAAGTATTTGGAACCGGTAACTTCCCCGGCTCCTCCTAAAAATTTAGCCGTAACATCCATGATCTAAAAGTTTGGTAGAAGGTACAAAAAAAAGTGGCCCCGCACTAACGGGGCCACCTAAATCAACCTTAATCTAAACTGTAAGTAGCTACTTAGTTTTCCTTCAAGAAATAGGCATCCTTGAGTTTTGCTTTGCTTAGGCTATCCTTTTGCACCTTGGTAATGGAGTCAAGTTGTGCTTTTTCAGATTCAAAAGAATCCCAATCGCGTCGCTCTCCTTTAATTTCTGGACAAGTGAGGCAGGTAAGTCCTGCTTCATTGAATACCCAGATGGCTTCTGGACGGACATCCTCCCACTCGTATCCATTGTTGTAGATTGTGTTTTGTAAAATGTCCAACAAGCTATCGTCCATGATAAAGGGCTTGTCGTAAGGAATTGCCAAGGTTAGGTTTAGTTTTTGATCCCGAAACGCTCCCAAGGTTTTCAAATCAAATCCCCTTTCAAAGGTGATTACGGAATCTTTCACTGAATAGGAATAGGCGATCTTTTTGATGTTTTCCTGAGCTTGTTTCTTGGTTTGTCCTCGGGAGAAGTACTCCTGATTGAGTGAAGTAATGCTGTCTTCGGTTCCTTCCAGCTTAAGCACGACGTCTTGGTAAAACTCTTCCTCTTCTCGGTCTTCAATGGTTAAGAAAAGTACCCCTTGGCCCAAAGCAAGTGGGGTGTTGGTAATCAGGCGATCTTCCTCTTTGAACTTAGCGACTACTCGAGGAACTTGAAATCCTACTGTTCCGATACACAACAGCCATAGCGCAAGTGCAACTAAGCCAAATCTGCTGCCCACTAAATTTTTCTTAGACAAGACACTCAATCCTAACATGAGGATCACTATTCCAGGAATCGCAAGGAGTCCCAATCCGGCAGTGGCCAAACCCGTAGGGACCAACTCAGTGATCATTTCTAATGGAAATACATCCACTGGTCCGTAATAGGTGGGATCAATAACTCCTAAGTATAGGCTGAAGGCGACCAGGGGTGCACCTATAAGCACGATTCCGAAAATGAAAATAATCAACCCAAAAAAGACGCGCAGCAGGGTAAGTAGGAATTTTCCCAAGGAACCAAAGGCAGAGCCTAGGGCTTCAATCACCTGTCCTAATACTCGGAATGGGGTCATGACGACCTTTTTAATGGTGGATTCAAAAGGCGATTCAGGTGCAGGAGGCACTGGATTGATTGATTCTTTGAGTGTGGAGTCGATGCTATCCAAGGTGATTTCTCCTCCTTTCATCTTGATGCGCTCCGTGATGGAACTTGCCACAGGAGTGATGATCCAAAGAATGAGGTAAATCACTACACCTGATCCTCCAGCAAAAGTCAGAAATACAAAGGCGAGACGAACATAAAGTTCCTTTATTCCAAAGTAGGCAGAAAGTCCACTGGCTACACCCCCAAGAACTTTATCGTCTGGGTTTCGAAATAGTTTTTTGATTTCTTTATCTTCTTCTTGGGTATGGGATACCGGAAGAATTACCCACAGGACAATGTAAGCGACTACCGCAAATGCCCCAAATCCAAAGTTGACCTGAACCCAGTCAAAGGGATTGAAATCAAACAGATCAAAATTGATGTTTCCGCTAAAAAGAAGGAGGATGGCAATCAATCGGATCCAAAGTGCATCGATGGCGAAGTACTGGGCGATGCCAGCACAAACCCCACCCAAGATCTTTTTGGATTCCAGGCGCATGAGTTTTTTGTATCCGCCAGCGGCTGAACTCGGAGGAGTCACATACTTGTAGAAGTCATCTGCAGTGGGAGCTTCTTCTTCATTAGCTTCTAGCTTTTCTTCCAAGGCGCTGAAATCCGCTATGGTCCCCATTTTTTCAATCAGTCGCGCCACATTTTCTGCAGTGATCACCTGATTGTTGTTTTTCAAGTAGGAAAGAAAGATTTCTGCAATTCGATTTTCGATATCGGAAATGATCTCTTTGCTGTCGGAGTACCCGGAAAAATGCGTGTTGATGCTTTCTAGGTAGTTTTTGAGGGTGTCGTATCCATCTTCTTCGATATGGAATAAAATACCGCTGATGTTGATGCTAAGTGTCTTTTTCATGAGTTATTCGAAGTAGAAGGGGATTTCTTTTTAGTGATTTGCGTGATGGATTGAACCAATCCTTTCCATGTAGCGGCGAGGCTTTTCAAGGCGATTTGACCTTCCTCCGTGATGGAATAATACTTTCTAGGTGGGCCAGCATCGGATTCTACCCAGCGGTAACTGACGAGTTCCGCAGATTTGAGCCGGTTGAGCAGGGGATACAGGGTGCCCTCTACGACGATCATCTGAGCTTGCGTCAGCTCATCGATTAGGTCAGAGGTGTAAACTTCCCCCCTCGAGATAATGTGCAATACGCAGTACTCAAGGAGTCCTTTGCGCATTTGTACTTCGGTGTTGGTTAGATTCATAAGGATAGTAAATAGGTCCTGCTTTGGCAGGAAGTTGGTTACGCGTTACCAACTAAAAGAAAAAGTAGTACCAAATTTTTACTAGAGTACCTTGTATAACCTAATTCTAGGTGATCTATCCCCAATTCTTTTTATATTTAATTGCTAAATGCTTGATTTTTAGGTGTTTTTAGCGTAACTTATTCTATTGATTCTGACTCAAGTTTTATTTCGATTTATTTTTTTAGTGTTTCAGGTCTCGTGGTGTTGTTCACCTTTAGCACAACAAAGTGACCGAAAATG
>CAMCBC010000058.1 GCA_945872775.1 Spirosoma fluviale
TGATTTTGAATCGCAGCTTTATGAAGCAAAAATTGGTGGAGTTGCTGTTTAAGGCCATCACAGAAGCCGTCCCCTATCCGATGACCTCCAAGGCGCATGGGAAGGTGGTTCGCTTTACTTGATGCGTTTGAGCCAGTAGCGTTCTGCCACGGGCCCTTCTATTTTTTGCCCTTTGGAATCGAGCTGAATCAAGAATGAGTCTTGCATGAGGTATTGGCTGGGGTAACCCCCGATCTTTCCGACTAGGATTAGCCTTGTTTCACTTGCCGACTTTTCCCACACCACCTTTCCGGTGAATTCTTCTTCCAGCGCATCGTTGCGGCCATGGTACTCGGTATGGAACACAAAACTGCTGTCTTCGCTGAGGCGAATCCTTGTTTCGATTCCATCTCCCTCTTTGAAGGGCAATTGGCCAAAATAAGTTCCTGCCCAAGGATGGTTTTCGGAGGGAGAAGAGGCCTCCTGCCTTTCCTCGGGAGGATTTTGAGAACTCATTTCCGAGGAGCTATTCTTGCTTGAGCACGAAAATAGCAGGAGTCCGAGACTCAAATTGAGGACCGATTTCCAGGATTTTATTGGCCACATCCTGCTTTTTTTGAATGTCCTAAACCCCAAACTGAGTCAGGTGATGGTTGAGGTGCTTGTACAGGAGATTGTTCCATTCCTTGGCAGTCATCGGACCAAAGGATGGGGATTCCTTTCCTTCAAATCCTACTTCTCCTGCAGCAAGAGTTTGCTCGAGAAAGGCAATGAGCCGTCCCTTTTCTTCCGCAAAGTTCTTTTCATTTTTGATTCGAAAAGCAGGGGTGGTGGGGAGGTTCTTTTTGAAGGGAACATCGTTGACCACGCCTTTTTTGACAAAGTTTTTCAAGAGAAAGCGCAGCACGGGATTTGCTTTGGGATGCTTGTCCGTAAAAGCCATTTCGTAGGCTACGCAGCAATGCGCGAGCATTTGGTCTACTGACATTTTGCCCCAAAGGGAAGGGCTTTCAGGGGTTAGTGCTTCGATTCGATGGATCAATTCAGCGGTAACTGCTGGGTCAAATACATTTTTCATGGGTCTTTGAGTTAGTCTAAAATTAGTCGTTCTGACTTGGGATATTTTACTTCGTAGCGTAGGGAAAGCTTTTGTTGCCCTCCAGGAGGAAGGGTGATCTCCCAAGTCACGATGCCTGTGATGGGATCGAGTGTGCCGCCACTGAGTTCCCCTGTGGTCACGGTAATGTTGGAATTGACCGAGACTGGAATTTGGTCCTTGAGCTGCAGGGTCACTGCCTGGGATTTGTTGTTTTTGAGGCTGATCTCATAGCCACGGCTTTCGGTGATGTTGGATCCGACACTGCGTTTTTTGGAATACTGATCCACTTTCTCGCGCTGCATCACGATGGATCGGTCTCGACCCATGGAGATCTGAAGGGTATCTTGGAGCGCAGCTGGGTTGAGGATGGATCTTCCCACGAAGCCCTCTTCGAAATACAGGTTGCTCTCCCCCTCGAGCAGGTTGTACTGGCTCCAGTCGGAGATTTCAGCCAGGAGAAAAGCATCCTTATCCAACTTGGGAATAGCGGTGTAGCGGTAGGCTGCTGGGATCTCGTAGGTTTTCAGGTCAACGAGTGTTCGCTCCCCATTTGTTTTGATGGAGTAGGGCTCGGCCACTTGGATTTCTACAGTGGTTTGATTTTCAACGAAGGAGGTCATTAGGGGGGATGCATCCATGGAGCTAGTTCCTCTGATGGTAAGGTTTGTCCCTGCCAATGCCTTTTTTTCCAATTGCCCAGTATATCCTGTAACCACTACCTCAGAAAGCGCTTGGGTATCCTCCAGTAGGGTCACATTCAAGCTGGACCTGCCTTGGATAGGCATTTCCTCCATACGCATGCCTATAAATGAAAAAACCAAGGTTTTTGCGGTGGTGGGTAAGGTAAGTGAATACCGGCCTTCCATATCCGTGGTTGTTCCAATTGTGGTGCCTTTGACCAAGACGGTTGCCCCAGGAAGAACTTGCCCTCGCTCATCCAGGACCACCCCACCAATGCTGCCAGGGGTCTGTGGTAGTGCAAACTTATTGACAGTAGTGTACCGTGCATAGTTGAGTTCCCACTTGTCTAGGATTGGGGCCTGCCCATTTTGGTTGGGATTGGCATTGGAAAAGCGCAGTTTGACATTTTTCCAATCCACGCCGGTGTTCTGGAATACTTCTGCTTTGTACTGCAACTGAAGGGCATCCGTAATGGATTTGACACGCACATCGTATTTGGGATACCAACCTGCATTGGCGACCAGGTAGTTGATTTGAAAGGTACCTTGTCCAGCCAAGGCAGCTTTGACCCGGATGCGGATCTCTGCGGTGGACTTGTTTTGACTTTCGCGCATCGCGCTGATTTGGTTTTGGAGGCGTTCGAGCTCTCGGTCTCCCTCAGTGATTTTGGATTTGACTTGAAGTTCTTCGCTGGTGATTTTGGTTAGTTCAGCATCGAAAAAGTCCAAAGCAGCCCGCAATGCGGCCATGGTAGGACCCGACTGGGAGCTACCCAGATTCTTATTAGCGGAAAGCAAACTCGCCTTGTTGGCCAGAATTTGCAGTCGGTTTTGTGCCAGGGTTTGGGATTTTTGAATGCCTTCGATCTGGGCTTCGAGGGCGGATACTTTTTCACCCACTTCTTTTTCACTGAGAAAATCCATGCGCTTGTTTACTGCTTGGATGGTAAAGTTGCCCAGCCCCTTAAGTTGAATGCTTTTTTCATCCAGGTAGGGAGAAAGCCCTTTGACCAGAAGCACGGATTCCCCAGCGGGAAGGGTGCCTGTTGCAGTTTCAAAAACCTGTGCTCCAGACAAGAAAAGGGTGACCTCTTTGATCTGGTTGGTAAGCGTCACTTCCTTGAGGTCCTGAGTGAATCCTTGGAAAGCGAGACTGACTAGGAGGAGTGAAAAAAGTAGTCTTTTCATGAGGAGTAAATTTGGACCTAAATCAAACAAATTAGTGTACGAAACCCAAGGCTTGGCCTTTAATTCTTTGAAGACGTAGAAAATTCCCTTGAGGTTTGCGGCTGATGATTAGTTTTGTGTTGGAAACCCGCACTGCATGACTCTTTTTCAAAGTATCCTGATCGCCTTGGTGGAAGGACTTACTGAATTTCTTCCCATTTCCTCCACGGGCCACATGATTTTGGCCTCCACAGCGATGGGCATTCATGAGGATGAATTTGTAAAAACCTTTGAAGTATTTATTCAGCTGGGCGCTATTCTGGCCATTGCCTTGATGTACATCAAGCGCTTTTTCCGGAGCTTGACCATTTACTTCAAGTTGATCACTGCCTTTTTGCCTACCGCTGTGGTAGGCTTGCTAGCTTACGACTTCATCAAGGCCTACCTCTTTAATCCCGTGGTGGTATCGGTATCGCTGATCTTGGGGGGTATCATCCTTATTTTTATTGATAAGAAAGTCCTTCAACAAGAAACGACCGTGGTGGAGGTGGAAGACCTTTCCTACAAAAACGCCTTTTTTATCGGCCTCTGCCAGTGCTTGTCCATGGTGCCGGGCACTTCCCGCGCTGCAGCGACGATTATTGGAGGGGTATTCAATGGCTTGAATCGGAAGCAGGCTACCGAATTTTCTTTTTTGCTCGCCGTACCTACCATGCTTGCTGCTGGGGGCTACGACCTGCTCAAATCGGATCTTGCGTTCAGTAACGAGCAGTTGGTCTTGTTGGGGGTTGGGTTTGTGGTGGCCTTTGCTTCGGCTTGGGGGACCGTAAAATTATTTCTATCCTATGTGTCTACCCATGGATTCACGGCCTTTGGTTGGTACCGAATCGCCCTCGGAATTTTGTTTTTGATCTTTATGTGGGGAGCGGAGTTGTAAGCTTTTTTGAATTGTCAACAGTTGGCAGTCCACGGTCCACAGCCCACTTAATTGACCCTCACCTATTTTCTTTGGTTTGTGGTGAAAAAGCGTATAAGCATACAATTTATTAGCAGAAAAGCCCTTTTTCATTTCGAAAAAGGGCTTTTTTAGTTCTAGTACTGCAAATGGGCCGTGGACTGTTGACCGTTAGCAGTTGACAAATTTGACCGCAACTTCCATCTCCAATCCTAAACTGCTTACTTTTTGTTTTTCACATACTTTTCTAGCCAGTTGTCCATTTCCCATAAGGTGTGGAGGATGGATTCTTTGGCAGCATAGCCATGGCTTTCGTGAGGCAGAAGTACCAATCGTGTGGTAGCACCGTGTCCTTTGAGGGCATTGTAGTAGCGCTCGGATTGGATGGGGAAGGTACCCGAATTGTTGTCTGCTTCTCCATGGATGAGGAGAATTGGAGTCTTGACCTGATCCGCAAAAGAGAAGGGAGACATGTTGAAATACACCTCTGGTGCTTCCCAGTAGCTGCGCTGCTCGTACTGGAATCCAAAGGGAGTCAAGGTACGGTTGTAGGCTCCACTTCTGGCGATACCTGCGGCAAAAAGCTGGGTATGAGAAAGTAAGTTGGCGGTCATAAAGGCACCATACGAGTGTCCTCCTACCGCAATTCGGCTTCTATCTCCAACACCCATTTCCACTACCTTGTTGATGGCTGCTTCTGCATTGGCTACGAGCTGCTCAATAAAGAAATCGTTGGGTTCCAGTTCCCCTTCCCCTACGATAGGCATTTCGGTTTGGTCCATGATCGCATAGCCACGGGTCACCCAATAGAGCGGAGAGCCCCAGCTGAGGCGGGTAAAGGTGTACTTGGAGCCCCGGACCTGTGCCGCATCTGCAGCAGACTTGTACTCTCTAGGGTAGGCCCACATGAGCACAGGTAGTCGCCCATCGCGTGCAGGATCGTATCCTTCGGGAGTGTACAGCACTGCAGAGAGGTTGAGGCCATCTTTTCGAGGGTAGGTGATCAACTGCTTTTTAATTCCTTTGAGCGTAGGATAAGGGTCTGCAAAAGCGGTCAGCTGCTTCGGAGCCACGCGTTTTTTGGTGTTCACCAACCAATAGTTGGGACTCATGTCGGTGCTCTCCTTCAGTGTAATCAATTGGGAACCCTCCTTATCGAGTACTTTTGTTACTCGTTCGTAAAAGGGTGCTTGGGAGCGCCACAAGATTTTTTGCTCCTTGGTACCGGTATTGAAGGTGGATAGAAAGGGCATGCTTCCCTCTGGGCTACCCCCTTCGGAGGTCATGAATACCAAGTTTCCATTTCTTTGAAGCACTTTTCTTCCGTAGGCATTGTCGATTAAAACTGGGCTACCTGGATCATTGTACAGGTCATCGGAGGAGCGCTCAATGATCGTTCGAGGAGCTTGACTTGGGGTTCCGGGCTGGAATACGGATACTTTTTCGGTGCGGCTTGCCGACCAACGTTCGCTAAGAAGTGCAAACGTGTCGTCCGACCAGCTGATGCCTCCAAATCGTAGGGCGGTTCCCACTAGTTTTTGTTTTTCGCCGGTAAAGGGTGCCATCAAGGTAAACACGATGTCGCGCTCGGCCACTTTAATTTTGGGGTCGCCCTTGTCTTGTGCTTCGGCCCAATACAGGGTGGCAGGGGCATCTGCTCGCCAGCTGGCATTTCGAATTCCGCTGACGGTGGCATCAAAGCCAGTGGGTCTCACCTCATCTAGCGGAAGTTGAGCCAGTGTTTTCAAGAGGGCTCCTTGGCTGTTCCAAACTTCTACCGTGTAAGGGAATCGGTCCGCAGGCACGAGGTAGGAGAATGGTTTTTGAATGGACTCGACCAAGAGGTAATTTTTATCTGGGCTGAGGAGCATGGATTTGATCATGGCGGGTTTTCCTACCGGCGTGCTGCTGCCGTCAAGGGTGATGCGCATCAATTGGGAATCCATAAAATAGGCAAACAAGGCCTCATCGTGGGGATTGGCTAGCAAATCCTGGTAGGTGCGGCTAGGCGCTGCTTTGCCGGAGGTTTCTTGGATGGTGGGTCCTGCAGGGGCAACTGGTGCCGAAGGAACTTTTCCTCGAGCAGGATTAACTGCTTTGATGAGGAGGCTATTGTCTGCTAGCCAGGCCATGGAATTACCAAGCACTTGGTTGAGGATAGGCCCAGTGAGTGCTTTGGCAGTATGGGTGCTTAGGTCGACTACCCAGAGGCTGATGCCTTTGGCTTCGGTTTGGGTGAAGGCCAGGTAGCGCTCGTCAAGGGAGAAGGTGAAGCCAGACATTTTCGCGGGGGAAGGAAGTCCAGTCACCTGAATTTCTTCTCCTGTAGCTGTTTTTTTGATTTTCAAGTTGGTGTATCCTCCTGCTCGACTAGGTCCAGTGGTACTGGGGTTGATCCGTAGGCCTGCAATGCGAAGTTCGGGCTGGGCCAAGTCTTCAATGGAAGGAGATTCTGTTCGCTCCAGGAGCAGCATGAAGGAACCGTCTTTGGAAAATGTGACCGCTGGGGTGGAGGGCGCATTGACTAGGTCAGCAATGGATGCTGTGGGAGTTTGATAGGAAGTCTGTGCGGATACAGCCGAACTGATCAGCAGCAGGAAGCCTAGCAGAAGCGAATAAAGGGAGGGTTTTTTCATGGGTAAAGGGGGTAAGTAAGAGAAGCAAGGTACTAGAATAATGCTTTTCTAAAAACAGGGAAATTAGGAATGGCAAAAAAAAGGCCCAACATCAAGTTGGGCCTTTTTCAAATGAGTAGGAAGGATTATTTTCCTCTTGCTCCGATGGATACCATCGCGCAGCGGAAACCGATGTGGTTGGTCGATGAATCTTGGTGCATGAAGCGGCGTGCTCCCGGTGCCAACCAATAGGTGACATCTTTCCAAGATCCTCCTTTGTATACCCGGATGGAGTCGTTGAGTAGCGCAGTGCCGTAGGTGTTTTTTTCGTCATACACGCCATCTTTCCGCAAAGGATTGAGGTCATTTGCGTCTTGGAAGGATAGCGGCCGGTACACATCGTATACCCATTCGTTCATGTTTCCAGCCATGTTGTATAAGCCGAAATCATTTGGAGCCATGTCGTACACATTGGTAGGCAAAATCTCACCATCGTTGGTTAAGTCTCCTGCGATACCTGCATAATCCCCTCTACCACGCTTGAAGTTGGCTAAGAAATCACCCTGCTTTCCTCCTTTTTTGCCACGGCCATCGTAAGGATTACGCACCCCTCTTCCATCCCATGGATAAATTCGTCCGTATTCCTGATTTTCATCCAAGTACTGAGTTCCAACCATGGCTTTGGCTGCATATTCCCATTCGGATTCGGTAGGAAGTCTGAATTCTGCGATGACCAATCCACGCTCAATAAGCTGTGAACGGGTAAGAGTAGAATCCATCCTTTGCTGTGCAACTACTAATTTTTGTACGTAGTCGGTTCTCCACTTGGCATAGGCATCGGCTTGAGACCAAGACACCCCTGCTACAGGATAAAAGTTAAAGCCTGGGAATCTGAAGTAGTAGGATTCGTAGACGTCGTTGAAGGTCATGGCTCCTCTCCAAACTTTCTCAGAGGGCTCCAGCTTTTTCAAGGAATCCGCGCTTACACGCTTTTTCATAGCGAATAAAAATTCCTTGTAGTCGTTGTTGGACATCTCGGTTTCATCCAACCAAAAGGTGGAGATCGAAACGGTTCGTTCCATGTTGTCACGGAAAGCCATTACATCCTCCTCCTGTGAACCAAGCACGGCTCGACCACCTTGAATCAATTTTAGGTTGGGTCCAGGGATTTGTTCGGCCTTTTTGGCTACGAAAAATTGAGTAGAGTCATCCGCATCAAAGGAAAAATCAGCACCCGTAGTGGCGCTTCGTTTTCCAGGAGATCCAGCAGTTCTTCTGCCGTAAGAATTATTTTTCTGGCAAGAGGACAGGACAGTGGCTGTCACAAGTGTTAGGGCGATGGCCCAGCTCTTCCAGTTGGTAGTTAGACGCATAGGTGGTATGTGTTTGGTCTATTTCTGTTGCTAATATACAAGGGCTTGGGCGATAGCACAAAAGCCGCTTTAAAATTGTTAGGGTATATGGGCCTACCTACACGGAAGAAAACAATCCTACGGGCGAGAGACGCATACAAAAGTACTATAATTTAACTAAGGGCGATTCCCTTACTTGATTACTTCATTCGGTTTCTACAGCCTAATCAGGGCAGGAGCCCCACTTTTTTGCACTTCAAAAAGCGCAGACTTAGGAAACTTTCATTTCTCTTAGCAAATGCTGTGCCTTTTGTATGCTCAGTACCTGATCGATGCTGAGAATCAAACGATTTTTGTGTTCTTTTATTTTACAAGTCTTGGGATGTATTTGTACAAATTTCATCATGTTCCCAAAAGTAGCCGAACTGTAGTACGCCTCTTTGCTTGAGGGAAGGAGGTAGCATTTCATCTGAGATGCTTTGAGTACCAACTTTTCGATCCCCAATTCCTCTGCCTGCCAACGTAGGCGAACCGTTTCCATCAGGTCTTGCACGGCCTGAGGAGCAGGACCAAATCGATCCTGTAACATCTGCCCAAATTTATCCAGGTCTTCTTCCTTTTCTAGGGCATCCAACTTGGAATAAAGCCCAAGTCGCTCGCTGATATTGCTCACATAGCTCTCGGGAATAAGCAATTCGAGGTCTGTTTCAATCGTGCAATCCTGCACCAGCACGCTTACCTTTTCTTTAAGATCTTCTTCAAACAAGGCTGCAAATTCGTTTTCTTTCAGTTCCTGTACGGCTTCATCCAGGATCTTGTGGTACATTTCAAAACCCAGGTCGGTAATGAAGCCGCTTTGCTCGGCACCTAAGAGATTGCCCGCTCCACGGATATCCAGATCCTTCATGGCTACTTTGAAGCCATCCCCCAAGTCAGAAAATTCCTCTAAGGTTTGAAGGCGCTTTCGCGCTTCGGCGGTAAGGCCAGAAAGTGGACTGGTGAGCAAGTAGCAGAAGGCTTTCTTGTTGCTCCGCCCAACCCGACCACGCATCTGGTGGAGGTCTGAGAGGCCAAACATGTGTGCCCGGTTGATTAAAATCGTGTTCGCATTCGGAATATCTAGACCTGACTCGATGATGTTGGTAGACACCAACACATCGTATTGGTGGTGGATAAAGTCCACCATGATTTTTTCCAATTTATCCCCATCCATCTGCCCATGTGCACCGATGACGCGCGCATCTGGAACCAATTTTAAAATCAGGTTGGCAATGCTGTCGATTTCCCCCACCCGGTTGTGCACAAAAAACACCTGTCCTCCGCGTCGGAGTTCGTAGGATACTGCATCCCGGATGACTTCCTCTTCAAAAGTTTGCACTTCCGTAGTCACCGGCTGCCTGTTGGGTGGTGGAGTAGCAATCACGGATAGGTCACGGGCGCCCATCAAGGAAAAATGGAGGGTACGCGGAATCGGGGTGGCCGTCAGCGTGAGCACGTCCACATTGACCCGTAGGTTTTTGAGTTGGTCCTTAACCTTGACCCCAAACTTTTGTTCCTCATCGATGATCAGCAAGCCTAGGTCTTTGAATTCGATGTCTTTGCCCACGATTTTGTGGGTGCCGATCAAGATGTCAATCTCCCCAGAGCTGACCTGTTCCTTGATTGCTTTGATGTCTTTGGCCGATCGAAATCGGTTGAGGTAGTCCACCTTGACGGGGAAGTTTTCAAGTCGCTCTTGCAGTGTTTGGAAATGCTGCATGGCCAAAATGGTGGTGGGCACCAAGATGGCGACTTGCTTGCGATCGTTGACGGCTTTGAAGGCCGCGCGGATGGCGACTTCTGTTTTGCCAAAACCCACATCCCCGCAAACAAGGCGATCCATAGGATAGGATTTTTCCATGTCTGCCTTCACGTCTGCCGTGGCAGCCGCTTGGTCTGGTGTGTCCTCGTACAAGAAGGAGGATTCGAGCTCTACCTGAAGGACCGAATCTCTGGAAAAGGCAAAGCCTGGAGCAGACCTGCGTTTGGCATAGAGGGCAATCAGGTCTTTGGCAATGTCTTTGACCTGTTTTTTGACACGTGCTTTTTTATTTTCCCAGTCGGGGGAGCCCAACTTAGACATGGAGGGTGCTTGTCCTTCCTGGCCAGAATATTTTGAAATCTTGTGGAGCGAGTGGATGTTGACATAGAGCAGGTCATCGTCTCGAAAGATCAAGCGAACTGCTTCCTGCATGTTGCCACTGACGTCCACTTTCTCTAGTCCTGCAAACCGCCCCACTCCATAGTCCACATGGACTACATAGTCACCGGGATGTAAGGCTTTAATTTCTTTGAGGGTAAGGGCCTTGGATGCGGTGGATTTGCTCTTGGATTTGTAGCGGTGAAAACGCTCAAATAACTGGTGGTCGGTGTAGCAAACTAGTTTGGCCTGCTTGTCTACAAAGCCCTCTCGGAGACTTAGCAACAGGCTTTGCACCTGAAGGGTGGGATCCAATTCCTGGAAAATTCCCTGCAATCGGTCGATTTGCTTTTCGTTCTCTGCAACAATTAAGTTGAGGTAGCCTGTCTTTTCATTGTCACCCAAGTTGGCGACGAGTAGGTCAAAATTTTTGTTGAAGGAGGGTTGGGGCTGGCTTTCCCAGCTGATTTTGGTGGCTCCTTTGCTATAAAATTGCCGGCCAAATTCTACAACCGCAAACTTTTTGGCGGCTTCGGCAAACTGTGCCCCTTGCTCAAATACCTGCTCGGGTTGGAGCACTAGAGCTCCCTTCTTGTTATCCCCAGCCATCAACGCAAAAGCTTGCGCTGCCTTTTGGTAGCACTCGTCCATCACGTCAAGGGTGAGCTGGTAATCCTTGATCCAAAGCAGGGCCTGCTCTGGAAGAAAACTGAGAAATGACTGCCTTACCTCTTGAAGGAGTCGAGTTTGTACATTGGGGATAAGCGAGATGAAGTCCACGGACTTCAGGGAAAGCTGAGTCTCGGGATCAAAAGTTCGGATGCTCTCGATTTCCTTTCCAAGGAGTTCCAGTCGGTAAGGAAATTCATTGCTAAATGAAAATACATCTAGAATTCCTCCGCGAATGGCGAATTGCCCGGGCTCGTAGACAAAATCGGTTCGCTCAAAGTCGTAGGTGGAGAGAATTTCAGTGATAAACTCTAGGTCCACCGCTTCTCCTACTCGAGCAGTAAAGGTATTTTCTACGAGGGAGCGCTTGTTGATCACCTTTTCATAGAGTGCCTCGGGATAGGTGATCACGATGCGGGAACTGCCTTTTGATTCTAGAATTTGGTTGAGGAGCTCTGCTCGTGACAGGACATTTGCATTGTCAATTTCCTCGTATTGGTAGGGGCGCTTGTAGCTGCTTGGAAAAATTCGTTGCTCTAGGGTCCCCAATAAATTTTGGAGATCCGAATTCAAATAGGCCGCCTCCTCTTTGTCTTGGGCTATGATCAAATGAAACCCCCCGTGCTTTTCAAAGTAGGCTGCCAGGAGGACCATGTCCAAACTACCCGATAGGCCTTTTACCTGCAGTTGGAAGGGCGACTTTTCACTTAATTGGTGGGCGAAAGTTTGAAAAATTGGATCCGACTGGTAAATGGAGAGAAAAGAAGGTCTATCCACAAAGGGTTGGTTTAGGAGTTTGAAGCCTGTAAATCTAGGTTTTTTTGAGGGATTCCGTTGGCTGGCAATGGAATTTGACATTTTTTGAACTAAGCCGCGTACAAAATGTTTTGCATTCGATGAGACAATCCCCTTCTTCGAAAACTTGGTTCCAAAGGATAGAAAAGCAACATCCCTACGAGACCTTGCTGTACCTAGCGATGCTGGGTAGCGGGATTATTTTTTTGTTTTTATCCCTATCCTTCCTTTTTTCTGGCCGGGAGTACCTCCAAGGATTAAACGAACAAGTGCCCTTTGCTTTTTTGGTCTCTACTTTCCTGCTCGTACTCTCTGGATATACTGCGGTGAAAATGCGCCTCTATTACCAGGAGGAAAACATCGTCAAGCTTACCCGTGCTTTGCAAGCCACCTTTACTTTAGGTCTGCTATTCATGGTCTTTCAAGTTTTGGGATGGAAGGAACTCACAGACAAGGGAATTAATTTCACAGGCATTCCCAGTGGTTCTTTTCTATACGTGCTCTCAGGGATACATGTGCTCCACCTCCTTGGGGCGATGACTTTTGCGGCCATCTTGCTGGTTGAACTTCGAAAAACGCAGCAGGATGTAGTGCGAAGGCTGGTGTGGTCCACCAACCCCTACGAAAAATTACGAATCCGCCTATTTACTGTCTATTGGCAGTTTATGGATGCAGTATGGCTTATTTTGTTTCTACTATTTGTGATTAGCTTCTGATGCACCTTCGTCTTCAAACGGCCGTTAAACAGACTCACCTTCAAGTAAAGGAGGGCTTTACGGAATCCTTGTTTGCCAAGCTAGCTCCACCATTTCCACCTGTGAGGGTGATCCGTTTTGATGGCTGTAAAGCAGGGGATATCGTCGATCTGGAGTTGAACTTTATTTTTTTCAAGCAAAAATGGACCAGCAAAATCACGGAAGATCACTGCGATGCGACCGAATTCCTTTTTGTGGATGAGGGGATCGTCCTGCCTTTTTTCTTGGGGAGGTGGAGGCATTGCCACCGAATCTTGGCGCAGCCTTCGGGAAGTATCATTCGTGATGAAATTGAGTTTGAAGGTGCATACTCCTGGATGACCCCATTGCTCTACCCGATTCTATGGCTTCAATTTTGGTACCGAAAGCCCATTTACCGCAAGATTTTCAGAGCGGATTAGCTGCAGAGAGGTGCTCACAATTTTTGATGAGGCAATCCCCATACAGCACTAGGGAGTGACTGGTAATGGTGGAACCAAATTCCTTGCTCATCGCCTCTTTGATATCGTTCAAGCGAGGATCTGAAAACTCTCTAATTTTTCGGCATTGCTTGCACACATGGTGATCGTGGTGTGTGTAGGTGAGTGCTTGCTCGTAAAGGGCGACCTTATCTTTAAACTGATGTTTGACGGCGAGTCCGCTTTCGACGAGTAGGTCTAGGGTATTGTAAATGGTGGCCCGGCTGATGGTGTAGCCTTTGTTTCTCATTTTTAGAAAAAGTCCTTCCACGTCGATGTGTTCGTCTTCGGGGAGGAGGTACAACTCGTCCAAAACGGAATAGCGTTCGGGCGTCTTTCTGCTTCCTTGCCGAAGGAGGAAGTTTTCAAAAATCTTCTTTGCTTTTTCAATTAATGCGCTGTCGGCCATTTTTAAGCGAGTTGAAGGATAAATATCTACTTTTCTTGAAGGTTTGGCAAGGAATGAAGGCAGTTCTTTGGTCCTTGTACTTCCAAAATTCTTTGGGTTTGCTTGAACTGAGGCGAAAAAACTCCGTACTTTATCTAGAATCGAATCGTGAGGTAGATGAAGCTGAAATTCCTTTTTTTCTTCCTATTTTTTCTCCCTGTACTTGGCCTGAAAGCGCAGGTCCCCGGGTTTTTTATCACGGGCAACCAAAAAAAGGTGGAATTGCCTTTTTTAGCTTCCAATAGTTTGATCCTCCTTCCCGTCTCTATCAATGGTCACCCTCCGGTTTACTTTTTGTTAGACACCGGCGTCAAGGCCAACCTGCTTTTTAGCAAAGCCATGGGCGATACCTTGGGATTAACGTACACGCGCCGAATGGGCATGGTGGGAGCAGATGGGAGTTCGACCGTATGGGCTCAAATATCTCCGGTCAACAGCTTGGACTTGGGGGAAGTGGTAGGAGCTCTCCAAAGTTTATTGGTGTTGGAAGAAGATTTTTTGGAGCTCGAGTCGGTGATTGGCATCCCAGTATATGGAATTTTGGGCTATGAATTTTTCAAGCACAACGCAGTCAAAATTGACTACGAGAAGTCGATTTTGACAGTTTATCCTCCCGAGAGTACGGTTTGGCGGTCTCCATTTTATCGGAGAGGAGCGCTCCATGTGGTGGATGGGAAGGCCTATCTAGACGTAAAAGTAAAGCAACAAGCGGGGCCAAGATTGACAGGAAAAGTTCTTGTAGATACGGGAGCCAATCATGGATTGCTGTTGAATCGAGAAACTACCTCAGCCATCCGATTGCCTGAAAAGCAGCTAGAAACGCAACTGGGACAGTCTTTGGGAGGCGTTTTGTATGGGGTCATTGGCCGGGTTGATGTGCTATCCATTCGGGGGCTAACTTTTAGCCAGGTGCTGACCTCCTTTCCTGAAGAAACCCCTTTCAGCTCGAGAATCAAAGAAAGTGGCCGCATGGGTAGCCTTGGCGCAGAGGTTTTGGGTCGAACCACCCTAATTTTGGACTACCCGCGGAATGAATTTTTTCTGAAAAGGAATGCTTCTTTCTTTCAACCCTTCGAATTTGACATGAGTGGGCTGGTGGTCAAAAAAATGGCAAGTCCAGAAAAGCGCCTGTTTGTAGGAGATGTACGGGAAGGCTCGCCGGCTCAGCTTGCGGGGATCTTACCCTTCGATGAGCTAATCAGCATCAATGCTGTCCCCATCCTCTTTTGGGATATGGATCAGTTGGTCAAGTTACTTCGCTCCGAGGAAGGGCGAGAAATCCAGTTGGAGTTGCGGCGCTATCCCAAGCCAGGAGCCAGCACTTTTCAGGAACTCTCGCTACGATTTAGACTGACAAAGCAGATTTGATTTTTTCTATTGGAAAAGAAAATTTGGGTAACTTTGTGACTTAAAGCAACGAACCAATAAATATTTCGTGTAACTCTTCGATTTAACACCTAACAAACATGAAAAAAATCTTAATTCCGGTAGGCATTATTGCCGTATTAGCTATTTTAATTTACAGTAAAGCAGTAGGGACCTACAACCAATTTGTGCAATTAGAAGAAGGCATCAATGGCGAATGGGCTGAGGTACAAACGCAATACCAAAGAAGAACGGATCTGATTCCAAACTTGGTTAGTACAGTCAAAGGGTATGCGGAATTTGAGCAAGAAACCCTTACAGGAGTGGTAGAGGCACGTTCCAAAGCTACATCTGTACAGATTGATCCGACAAATTTGACTCCAGAAAAACTTGCAGAATTTCAACAAGCACAAGATCAGCTTTCTGGTGCTTTGAGCCGCTTGTTGGTCACTGTTGAAAAATACCCAGATCTAAAAGCCAATCAAAACTTCTTGGAGCTACAGGCCCAATTGGAGGGAACTGAAAATAGAATCTCTGTAGCAAGAAGAAACTTCAATGAGTCCATCAAAGGATACAACTCTACCTTGCGTG
>CAMCBC010000059.1 GCA_945872775.1 Spirosoma fluviale
TTGGGGATGGTAGTAGTTGAACCAGTGTAAGTCTCCTTCTCCATTTCCAGGAACAGGAAGATTTGGAATTCGAGAATAGAGTGCGGAGCTGCCTGGAAAGAACTCTTGGTTCCACTGCCATTTTTGCTTTTTCTGGCCACCATCGGTGAGATCACCAAGGTGAATCGTGAAATCTACCCTTTCATCCCAAAGGAGGGAACCAATTTTCTCATTGATTTGTGGGCGAGCTTCTGTGTCTGAGACCACTCCAAATACAATGGGCTGGCTTGCTAAAGGTGCTGTACGGAAGGTCAGTGGTCCCGTATTCAGAATTTTTCCTGCGCTATCCTTTGCGGATAGTTGATAAAAATAGGCAGTTCCCGGCTGAAGACCTTGGATCTGTGCCGAATACAGGTTTTCTTTTTTGGCTTGGAGTTCGATAGAATTCGAAAGAGGAAGAGTCAATCCATAGCTGAGGGATACCTCTGCTGGGCGATCCAATTCAAAGGTAATCTGCATCCCGGTGTTGTCGAGGGGGAAGAGGTATGGTTCTGCGAGAAAATGAAAGGTATTTGGAAAGCGAAGTCCACGATTTTTCCAGTGTTGATGGTCCTCGAAGCGTTGTTGAATTTGCTTCTCAGATAGCGCCTTGTCAAAATAGCTGAGGTGCTTCACCAAATGGTCCAGATTCATTTGGGGTTCCTCCTGAAGGTAGGATTGGAGCAGAAGCTTGCCGGAAGCCGAGGATATCGATTCCTGGGAAATCTTTTTCCCATTTTCCCATACGTTTACTGTTCCGTTTTCGAGGGTGAGTACGAGGTGAGTGAAATATTCTTCCCAAAATTGCTGTTGAACTTCTTGAGTTTTCAGGTGCCATTTTTCATTCCAATGACCCAAAAGGGATGTTTTTCCCAAAAAAATCTCAAATCCTATGGGCTGGTTGATGTGCTGCAATAACCAAAATTCCAGGGATAAGGCAGCAGATTTCACATCAATGGAATCGGTAGGGAGCTGGTATTGGACGGAAAGGCGTTGATTAATCCTTGGAGAAACGGGTAGCGGTTGTTTGATTTCAAGCGAGCGTAGGCTTAAGCTATCTTGAAAAAGTGGACTTTGCGCATTTCTTGGGAGCCCAGGGTTAGGCCAAAACCATTTTTCCCAGGCCACTTGCTGGCTTTTTGAAGGAGAGATGGTAAAAAGAGAAAGAATTAGGGGTAGTATATAGAAGCGCTTCATGACGACGGGTTTACGCTCAAACCTAGTCATTGCCTATTTTGTGGATGTGAAGTGGGTATTAAGTTTTTTGTAGCATATTTGAATGGGTGTAATTTTACCATTCCTATTCTCAACCTAGAAGTAGTGATACCTACCCTTTACGATGGACCATCCTTTAGATAATCCCATTTGGACTGCGTTGAATTCAGGCTCTGCTTCCTTTGCCTATGGCATTGGAAACGTGCGGTTTATAGATCGGAGGATTGGATTTTTTGCAGGGCTTCCCATTTACGATGCCGAACACTTGAATCAGTTGTATGAAGCGATGGATTCGGGCATGCGGGTGATTGTATTCCCCTCTGGATGTTTAGACCTGGATGCCAAATGGAAAGTCCGTAATGACAATGCCCTTTTGCAAATGGTTTTCGAAAAACCTTCCATCAATTTGTCTTCAGACGCATCCATTCGGGCACTTGCTGGGGCAGATGTCCCTGAGATGTTGGCATTAACCCAGTTGGCCAAGCCGGGGCCATTTTTAGAAAATACGATTGATTTTGGAGGGTATTTCGGCTTTTTTGTGGAAGGAAGATTAGTTTCCATGGCAGGAACCCGATTGGCGGCAGGTCCTTATACCGAGGTGAGCGCTGTTTGCACGCATCCCGATTTTGTTGGACAGGGATTGGCACAACGAGTTTTGCCTCATGTACTGAATTATATTCAGCAAAAAGGTCAAATTCCATACCTCCAACTTTACCCCGATAACCTACCCGCTTACCGATTGTACCAACGTTTGGGCTTTGTAGCGCGAGCAAATTTGCGGGTCTATTCTTTGGAAAAGTAAAGACGCTGAACTCATTTCCTGCCCTTTGCCCTTCCAATCGAAGCGTAAAGCTTTCCAATTTAATTTTAAACAACCTCCTTTCCTTGATAGTGAAAATACAGTTCTGCTTGGGGTCATTTTTGCGAAGTTTACGAAAAGCCTTGACTTGAAGTGGATGCTTTCCCATCAAGTCAAGGGCTCTCGTATTCTCATCTTATAGGTCCTTCGATTTCTTGTCTAGAAGGAGAAATTCATTGACTACGATCTCGGTGACCATTTTCTTGTCCCCGTTTTTGTCAGTATAGCTTCGATTCGTCAACTTGCCTTCTACTGCTATTTCTGAACCCTTGTCGGTAAATTTGGCAAGGTTTTCGGCAGTCTTGTCCCAAGCTACCAGATTGTGCCAAATGGTTTCTTCGACGCGTTCGCCTTTTTGATTTTTGTAAACTTCTGAGGTGGCAAGGCTAACATTGCCTACCGATTTTCCAGAATCCAGGCTTTTTAGGTCAAGCTTGCTGCCGAGGTGTCCAATGAGTTGAACTTTGTTTTTTAATGCGTTCATACGAATAAAAATTGAGGTGAAGCAGGCCTTGACCCGCTGAAAAAGATTGAAAAAATAGTATTCCAAACTTGAAAAAAAGTAAAAATGAAAATCGGGAGTTAAGCACTTAAAACCGTTTATAAGCGACTATAATCGGGAGCGTGGGTAACAGCTACCTAAGGCTTAGGCCTGCTTTTTACCGATCCAGAACAGCAAGGATCCGATACCTACAAAAATTGCGGTCATCCAAATTGACCGCTCACTCACCTGCAGCATAAGCCACACACAAGCGGCGATTCCCAAAACAGGAATTGCATAGCCACCCTTCAAGATAAATCGTCCTTCTCCACGAAACTGTGGTCTGAGTTTGGGTATGGCCGCACAGCTCATGCCATACAAAAACAATCGAGACAAGACGGTCATCGCTGCCAATACCGTAAACGAACCAAAAGCAGCCAATAAAAAGGCAGCTATTCCAAAAAATACGACCGAGTTGGCCGGAGTCAAATACCGGGTATGTACCTCTCCAAACCAGCGTGGTAGTGATTTTTCCAAGGAAAGGGCATAGGTCACTCGCGTAGCGGAAAACATCGAACTGATCAGGTTGGCAAGGACTGAGGCGGCAACTCCTATCATCAACAAGATGGCGCCGACAGGTCCAAAAAGGCTTGCAGAAACATCCAATAGAGGAGTTTTGGAATTGGCAAGGTCCGGCACAGCAGCCTGGGATACCAATTGAATGAGCATGTACAAGACAGCCACTACTGCCAATCCCAGCAACAATCCCAAGGGCATATCCCGCTCGGGGCGCTTGGCCTCGCCAGCAGGCACTACCGCTCCTTCAAAACCAACAAAAGCATAAATCAAGAGCAAGGCAGCTGCTCCTAAATCACCTGAAGGAGGAATGGGGCTATCAAAACTCGGGATGACCTCTGAACCCAAAAGGATAAATCCTCCAAGCGGAAGGAGAATCAATACTGCAAACTTAATCACCGTAAACAAAGTCATGGAGCGGATCGATTCCACCGACCCAAGAACATTAATCACACTCAAGCCAATGCAAATGATGGCTAAAGAAATAATCCTCCCTGTACCTGTACCTGCCCCTTCGATAAAATAAGCGATGGAATCGGTAAGCAAGACCGTGTTGGCAGAGAAGGAAATTAATCGAGCCAAGTAATACAACCAACCCCCTTGAAATCCTACAAAAGGGCCAAATGCCAAGGTGCCATACCGAATCGGACCTCCCGTGCCTCGAAAATAGCTTCCCAGTTCGGCGAAACACAAAATGATGGGTAGGATTAAAAGTGCGCAAAATGCATAGACGAGTACGCTGTACTCTCCTGCCAAGGCTGCTGCCCCACTGGGAAGCCCAAAAATCCCAGCTCCAATCAAGCCATTGACTACCAACATCCAAATCCCCCAAAGTCCAAGATTTCGAGGGAGCTTTTCTTCAGTGCTAGAAGGAGCAGGTGGGGTTGGGGTCACTTAAACTGGTTTTAACGCTTGGAAATTAAAGAAAAATTGAACCGAAAAGGGTATGCTGCACTTCAGGCCTGCTTATTTTTTCCATTCAAACACTTCCATAGTGGAAAGTTCCGGGCCACCCCCACGGTTGGCGGAACCTGCATGAACCCATATTTTTCCATTCAAGAAGGCGATACCTGTCCCGTGGCGACCCTGTAGTAGATTGGGTAGTTTGCTCCAAGTATTGCTTCGTGTATCGAGAACTTCCACCTCTGCATGAGCGGGAGTTTGTGCTGAACTTTCTCCATTCATGACTACCAAATAAGGACCAATTCCCAAATTGGAGTTTCCAGCACGCTGCGTGGGGAGCTCGGTTTCCAAAGTGGACCAGGTTCCTTTCTTAAAATCATAAACGTCCACCTCTTTGTTGGTCAACTCGAGCACCTTGCCAATCTTGGCATAGGAGGTACGTCCACCCGCTAGATATAGTTTGCCATCTACCAGAGCTGCACTGACGTGATCTCGGGCTCTTGGTGCACTCGGTAGGGATTTCCAGGTTCCTGTCTTGGGGTCCAGTTCATCAAACCAGCGTACAAAACCATCGAAATGCCCATCCTGAATCCCGCACACCATGTAAATTTTATTTTGGCTAACGACGATTCCTGCAGAACCTCTTTCCCGGTTTTTGGGAAGAGCAGGGCCCTCTCGCCAGGCTTTCGTCTTGGGATTGAAAATTAAAATGTTTGGAATGGGAGTTTCATGAGGATATTTTCCAGTCAGTGCGCCAACAATCCAAAGTTCATCCTGAAAGGATACCGCTTGAAAATGGTGAATTTCCATGGGAGCATCTGCCAGCTTCACCCAGGTATTCGTTTGCGGATCATATTCCTCGACTGGACGAACTCCCCGTCCTCCTAAGGCATACAACTTGCCGCCAGAGGCAACAAATGAACTTTCATGACGGGCAGTGGCGGCAGTACTGGGAGTTACAGCAGTCCATAACTCTTGCGCTTCCGCTTGAAATGTGGCTAGCACAAGGAATACTAAAAGATATCGTAGCATGGCATTAAATTGAATGGTTTTATCAAGTTAGGAAAAGATTTTATTCGAAACCTAACCGCCTAAGTAAACCTATTTTGAGCTGTTTTAGAACCTGTATCTAGAAGGATTTCTACTTTCCGAAATCTAAAATCCCACGAATGGCGTTGATTTCGCTCATTTCTTTTTTCAACCCCTCACCATCACCGGCTGCGATTTTTTCTCGAAATGCACTGAGATTCGCAATGTAACCATCCAAAGATGCCAAAATATTCTCCTTGTTTTCAATAAAAATAGGCGCCCACATGTCAGGACTTGACTTGGCTAGGCGAACGGTTGAGGAGAACCCAGAACCCGCCATGTCAAAAATATTCTTCTCGTCTTCCATTTTTTGAAGGACAGTTTTTCCCAACATGAAAGAAGTCAGGTGAGATAGATGGGACACATAGGCCAAATGCCGATCGTGTTCTTCGGGATTCATAAACCGAAGTTTCAAGTTTAGCGCATCAAAGAGGCGATAGGCTTTTTCCTTCAGGTGCAGATCTGTCTTTTCCAGCTCACACAAGATCATTACTTTTCGATCTAGCAGGGTTGCAGAAGCAGCTTTTGGACCTGAATACTCCGTGCCTGCGATAGGGTGAGCAGCGAGGTAATGGGATCTTTTGGGGTGCGAGGCCACCATAGCGCAAAGTTTTGCTTTGGTGGATCCCAAATCAAA
Organism: Spirosoma fluviale; assembly: GCA_945872775.1. GTDB lineage: Bacteria > Bacteroidota > Bacteroidia > Cytophagales > Cyclobacteriaceae > Algoriphagus. Next base: position 5,779 of record CAMCBC010000059.1, read on the forward strand.
GATTAAGGTGTTGGGACCGATTTGATCCAGTGTTTTCAGAAGTAAATCCCCTAGACTGTTGGCCGGGGTAGCCAAAATCACCAGATCTGTATCGGCATCGGGTCCGGAAGCCTCTTCGGAAATGATGCCCAATGCAAGAGCATCTTGGAGGTGCTGTGGGTTGGTGTCCTGCCCAGTTAGTACTAGTTCGGGAAATTTTTGTTTGGCAGCAAGTGCAAAGGATCCTCCCAAGAGGCCCAATCCAATCAAGTGAATTTTTTTCATGTTAGGAAGTAGGTTTGATGCGGTTGATGGCTTCTAAAATTTTAAATTCTTGGAGGCAAAGTGAGATTCGGACGAAGGAATTTCCTTCAGATCCAAAAATTTTCCCTGGCGTTATAAAGATGTTTTTTTCATACAGCAACCGGTCCACCAACTCTTCGGCGGAGGCTCCTTCTGGCATTTTGCACCAGACAAATAGTCCAGCAGCATCACGGTCATAAGTCAATCCTAACTGATCAGCAAGAGTCCAAACTAGCTTTCGGCGGTTAGCATAGATTTCATTTTGTCGGTCAAACCAGCCTTTTTCAAGCGAAAGGGCTGCAATAGCTCCTTTTTGAAGTCCCAAAAACATGCCTGAATCCATGTTGGATTTGACTTTTAGGGCAGCTTCCACCCATTCCGCTTTTCCACAAAGCATGCCCACGCGCCAACCCGGGATATTGAAGGTTTTACTGAGTGAGTTGAGCTCCAAGCCCACCTCCTTGCCTCCTGGCAGGGCCAGTAAACTCGTAGGAGAGGGGTTTAAAATATGGCTGTAGGGATTGTCATGCACTAGTAATATGGCATGCCGCTGCGCAAAGGCAATTAGCTCTGCCAATACCTTCTCTGAACCAGGGGCTCCGGTAGGCATGTGTGGGTAATTGATCCACATCAATTTGACGCGACTCAAGTCCAATAGTTCGAGTTCCTCCAAGTTAGGCCGACCCTCCTTGCTCAAATCCAAGCTGTAATAAATTGGACTTGCTCCGAGCAATTGGGTGACTGCCGAATAGGTAGGATAACCTGGGTTAGGAATTAGCACTTGGTCACCCGGATTCAAAAAGGCCATGCTGACTTGAAGAACTCCTTCCTTCGAACCCATCAAAGGGAGAATCTCCGTATTGGGGTCTAGCTGCACCCGAAATGCTTGTTCGTAATAGTTGGCCATGGCTGCGCGCAAGGCTGCAATGCCCTGATAGCCCTGATAGCCATGTGCCTGCTCGTTTTCTGCGGTGCTTTTTAAGGCTTCAATCACGCTACGATCGGGTGCGAGATCGGGGGAACCGATTCCTAAATTCAATACTGGCTTTCCTTCAGCAAGTAGGCGATTGACTTCCCGCAGTTTGGCGGAAAAAAAGTACTCCTCTACCCCTTGAATCCTGTTTGCAAATCCCTTCATCCTTTTCTGCTCGTGTATTCCCCGAAAATTTTTAACTCTCCAAAGCGCTGTTTCATTTGCTCCACTGCTTCTTGGTAGGACTGCTCGGCTGCAAATTCTGCATCGATAAAAAAGGCATAATCCCAGGGGGTATCCATCACCGGGATGGATTGAATTTTACTCAAATTCAGGTTTTTGTCCGCAAGCATCGTCAGGAGCTTGGCCAATCCTCCCGCCTCATTCCGGATAGTGATCTTGAAGGAAACCTTGTTGGCAGCTTCACTTCGATTTGATTTCTCCTTCGTAAGAAAGATAAACCGGGTGAAATTATCTTTTACGGTTTGGATCTGTGGCGCTAGAATCTCTAATCCATAGGTTTCAGCAGCAATTTCACTTGCAATGGCAGCAACACCTCGGAGTTTCTCTTCTTGAATGCGCTTCGCTACCGAAGCAGTGTCTAGGTCATCAATCAGTTGAATTTGAGGATGATTCGAGAGGAAAGCCTTGCACTGCAGCAAAGCCATAGGATGTGAGCGAACCTCAGTCAGTTCGGCAATAGTTTGCCCTGGCAATGCCATCAACTGATGGGAAATGTGCAAGTAGTATTCCTCATGAATCACTAGATCGTAGCGATCAATCAGATCGTAATTTGGAAGAATCGCACCTGCAATGGAGTTTTCGATGGCCATGATGCCTACATCCGCAGCACCTGAGGCGACTGACTTGGCTACCTCTTCGAAGCTCATGAATGGAAGCACTTGGGCTTCTTTCCCAAAATTCAACAGCGCAACCTGGTGATGGAAGGATCCAGGAATTCCTTGAATTGCTACTTTCATAGGATACCTGGAGTATAAGTTTCTTGAGCAATGCCCGTCAAGGCCACCTGCTTCCAAAAACTTGGATAGGATTTGTTGACTACCTCTGGGTCTTCAATTCGCACCTTGGTTTTGGTGACCAAAGGCATAAAGGCCATGGCCATGCGGTGGTCATCGTAGGTGTGAATTTGTACCAATCTTGGCATGGTCACCGATGGGATCACCTGAAAAGTACCTGGAGTGATTTCCCGTAACTCAGCATTAAACTTTGCCAATTCCTGCTGTAAGGCATAGATTCGATCAGTTTCCTTGATTCGCAGGCTTTCAAGCCCTGTAAATACGGTATTTTGGCCCAAAATAGCACAAGTCACCGCTACAGTCTGCGCCAAATCTGGGCAGTGGGTGAAATCCCATTCTTTGAGTCCAGTTACAGCTTGCTTTTCGAGTAGTAAACCTCCTTCTTGAAAGGTACTTCGTATCCCCAAATGCCCCATGATCTCTACAATGGCGGCATCTCCTTGGAGACTTTGAGCTTTTAGGCCTTCTAGAAATAAGGATCCTTCATCTGCACAGGCCAACAAGCTAAACCAGTAGCTCGCTCCTGACCAATCGCTCTCCACAGTGAATTGGGTAGTTTGGTAAGCTTGCGGTTCAATTTTTATCGTAGCGTCTTCCCAGCTGGATGAGATTCCAAATTGGGCCATCAGCTGCAGGGTCATTTCAATGTAGGTACGGCTTCCAACCTTGCCTTCTAGTTCCAATTCCAAGCCTTGAGGCAATACTGGGGCGATCATCAAGAGAGCAGATATGTATTGACTGGATACATCACCTCGAATTCGAATTTGATGGGTGAGTTGCTCCTTCAATCCTTGGACTGCAAGCGGTGGATAGCCTTCCACGCCGAGGTAATGTACCTCCGCACCTATGCTTCGCAAAGCGTCCACCAAAATTCCGATTGGGCGTTCGCACATGCGAGGAGTACCTGTCATTACTTTTTGTTGATTGGTACCTGCCGCAAAAGCAGTTAAAAAACGCATCGTAGTGCCTGCGTCCAATACATCAAAAACAGCTGGATTGGTTTTCAACAACCTGATCATCGTTTGGGTATCACGGGCTTCTGCCAGGTTGCTCAGCGTATTTTTTCCTTCTGTCAAAGCATCAATTACCAAGGCACGGTTGGATTCGCTCTTGGAGGAAGGGAGGGGGATGTGTACCCGGCCAAATTCGCTTTTCTGGGTAAGCTGTAAGAGCTGTATTTTTTGATAATCCATTAGGCCAAGGGCAATTGTTGGTAGTAAAGGATCGCGTGTCTGATCTCTTCTCGGGTTACAGGAATATTAAAGCTGCAATCTCCAAGGCTCGGTAGTAGGGAGAAAAGTTGCGTATTTCCTTCGTTTTTTTTGTCCTGAGCACAAAGATCCAAGATTGCATCTAGGTCGTTGGTATTCAAGGTCACTTTGCCAAATACCTGGAGTAACTTGCTGCTGAGCTCCTTTAGTTCTTCAAAGCTGAATCCTATTTTTTCGAAGGATAAAAATCCCTCCGCAATCATCCCGACTGCGATGGCCTCTCCGTGAAGCAGTGGATTGGGGCTACTGAGGTAAAAGGACTCCACCGCATGACCTATGGTATGTCCAAAATTTAGGATTTTCCGAATGCCAGCTTCTTTGGGATCTATGGCTACCACTGCTTTTTTTATTCCTACGGAATGCCGAATCACCCGAGTCCAGTCTTGCTGCTCCCAGTTTTTTGAAGGTAGGGCTCTAAAGAAATTGATATCGCGGATTAGTCCATGTTTGATTACCTCGGCATAGCCAGAGCGTAACTCGCGGGCTGGGAGGGTAGCGAGAAATGCTGGGGCGATTAGGACTTTTTCAGGAAGTTGAAATACCCCCAGGTGGTTTTTGAAATCCATGAAGTCTATCCCTAGTTTTCCGCCGACACTTGCATCTACCTGAGAAAGTAGGGTAGTGGGGATGGTCAAAAATGGAATCCCTCTTTTGAAGACACTCGCACAAAATCCCCCCATATCGCCAATCACCCCGCCACCTAAGTTGATGAACAGTGCCTGCCGATCGAGTACTGCTTCGGTCATCGCTGTCCAAATGCTAGAGCAAGTTTCCAGCGTTTTGTGCTGCTCCCCTGCCGGTACCGTTATCAGGATGGTATCTGATGGTAAGGCATCCTGAATCAAGGGTAGGCAGTGCTCGCGGGTGTTCACATCTGTGAGTACCACCACTTTGGAATAGCTTCGCGCATGAAGTACCTCCGCGAGGGTATTTTGGATGTCAGTTGTGAAGAGTACGGTTTCCACAGATCAATTAGGTCTAGGAGGTAAAGTTAGCAAACCTTTCCGCTATCGTTGGAATCGCGAAGAAGGTGTGTGTGTTATTTTTGGATTGGTTCCACTTCCCGAAGTTGTCTTTCTTGACGCTTCACAGACTCTTCATGGATGCAGTAAAGCAATTCTTTCATGAATTTCTCACTCAACTGTTTTTTGATTCCTTTTTGAGTTCTGGTGTCCATCACCTCTTGCCATCTGTCTGATTGAAATACAGTCAAGTGGCGTGCTCGCTTGTAAGCCCCTACCTGGTCCACAATCAAAAATCGTTGTTGTAAAATATCTAAAAGCTGATCGTCTAGGTGGTCTAATGCACGTCGAAGATCAAGTAATTTTTCGTCACCTTGCGTCAGATCCAAGGGCTGTTTGAAGTCGATGGAATCGATCATTTCTTTCAATCTCCGTGGAGTCACTTGCTGCTTGGCATCTGACCAAGCCTTGTCAGGATCGTGGTGTGTTTCGATCATTAAGCCATCCAAACCAAAGTTCATTGCGCTTTGGGCAACTTCCAGCAAGCCGTCTCGCCGCCCAACGATATGTGATGGATCGTTGATTACTTCCATCCCTGTCCACTCTCGCTTCAGGTGAATCGGCATGGACCAATTGGGCTTGTTGCGGTAGCGCTTGTCGTAAGCATCCGAAAAGCCCCGGTGGATGGCTGCTAGCTTGGTGATGCCCACGGCATACATACGTTCCAGCGCCCCCATCCAAAGCTCCAAGTCTGGATTCATTGGGTTTTTGATCATCACCGGAATGTCTACTCCACGAAGGGCCTCTGCAATTTCTTGCACAGCAAATGGGTTAACCGTTGTACGCGCCCCAATCCATAAAATTTCGATGTTATTTTTGAGTGCCATTTCCACATGGGCAGCATTACCCACTTCAACGGTGACTGGAATATGGAGCTCCTCTCGAACAATCTCCAACCACTTCAGTCCTTCCTCTCCAACACCTTCGAATGATCCTGGTCGTGTGCGGGGCTTCCAAATGCCTGCTCGGAACACCTGGGGAATGATTTGATTTTCCTTCATCTCGGCACAGATTTGTGCAATCTGCTCTGGGGTTTCTGCTGAGCAGGGGCCACCGATGATCATTGGGTTGCTGAGACCTAGTCCCCAGTCTTTAATTTGCTTGTGTGGTTTCATAGTACCTACGGTTAAATAAAAAAAGCCCGACTCTTTCGAATCGGGCTTTCTGTTGTTATGTGTTTTTAGTTTTTGGCTAGACAATACACAGCTCCGATTCGATTCTTCTGTCGAAAGTAAAAGTAAAAGAAGCTAAAATAGATCGCTGCTGTGATGAACATGTTGTAAATGTAATCGGCTATTTTTTAAAAGCAAAATTATTTTTTCTGCAATAAATTATCATTTCCCTAATAAACTGGGTTTAACTTTTACAATATTTTAATTCTGAACAAGGGGTTTGCCTTAAACAGAATAAAATTCCTTCAAAAAGCTATAATTTGAAATAATAGTTTACATATAATTTTTTAAGGAAAAAATGATTAAGCCTTTTTCCTAGATTGCCCCATTTACAGCCTTAGTCTTTTGATTCGTCCAAAAGTTCGGTTTGCTTTCGAATGGACTCTTGATGAATGATTCGAAACAAATCAGTTACTACCTCGGGATTCAATTGAAAGGTTTTCGCCCAATTTGGGCGGCTAGAAAGGATCTCCTGCCACCTCTCCAATTGGAATGCGGCCACATTGTTTTGCTTTTTGTAAGACCCTATTTGCTCAACCAAATGCATGCGTCTACTGAGTACTTCAAGCAAGCCTCGGTCTACTTCGTCGATTTGCTGTCGAATTTCTTCCAAAATATTGGAAGACACACTGCCTTCGAATCGTTCATTTCTTGTGATCAGTTCGTCCATCAGTTTCTTCAGGTCTCCAGGAGTCAGTTGCTGTGCTGCATCGGTCCAGGCTTGGTCAGGATTTACATGGGATTCAATCATCAAGCCATCAAAGTTCAAGTCTAATGCATGCTGCGCAATGCCCTTTACCAAGGCTCGCTTCCCAGATATATGGCTGGGATCATTGATGAGGACTAGTTCCTGCCGGAGGGTTCTGAATTCAATGGGCAATTCCCACATGGGGCTATTTCGGTGGAGGGTATCCCTGAAGTTTGAGAATCCACGGTGAACAGCACCCAGTCGATTCAAACCCACTTGTTCCAGTCGCTCAAAGGCCCCTAGCCAAAGTCCCAGATCTGGGTTAATGGGATTTTTGACTAACACTGGGATATCAACCCCTCGGAGGCTTTCTGCAATTTCGGTCACTGTAAATGGATTTACCGTAGAGCGAGCTCCAATCCAAAGCACATCCATTTCTGCTTTAAGCGCTTCTTCTACATGGTAGGCGGTCGCCACTTCCACCGCTATTTTTACCTTATTTTTTTTCTTTGTCTCCTGTAGCCAAGGCAAAGCAAGGCTTCCTAGTCCTTCAAAGCCATTGGGGCGGGTTCTGGGTTTCCATACTCCCGCTCGGATGAGCGAGATGCCATTGCCGGCCAACTGACTTACTGTAGACTCGAGTTGCTCGGGAGTTTCCACACTGCAAGGTCCTGCAATGACAAAAGGGGTATCCGATGGGGAGTTTTCTAAGAATGGAAAAAGTTGTTGTATACCTGGGTTCATGCTTGAAAAACCCCAAGGAAGCGTTCAAAGTTTCCTGAACTAAGAAAAATCCAATCTTTTTCCCTTACCTAAATCCCAAACAAAACCCAAGTGACGCTGTTTTTCTACTATCTTTGCCCCCATAAATGCGCGCTATGCCCGTCAAACCCACTATTTCTTTTGAGAATTTGGAAGTAGCCTTTGCCTCCAAGAGTAATGCAGAACTCCGTAAGATGTATCTGATTTTTGCCACTCTCAATAATAACTTGGTTTCTAGCATTGGTATCAAGCTGGCAAATTTGGCCTTTCAATTGCACCTGCCAGTTAAAGGCATCATGAAAAAAACCATGTTTGGGCATTTTTGTGGAGGAGAAACTATTGCTGAAAGTGTTTTGGCTTGCCGCCAATTAGCAATCTATGGTGTCCATTCTATTTTGGACCTCTCCGTAGAAGGAAAAGGAGATGAGGCAAGCTTTGAAGCCACTACAGAAGAAATCTATCAGACAATGGTAGAGTCTGCCAAGACGGATTACATGCCCTTTGGAGTCTTTAAGGTGACCGGACTTGGGGATTATCGGATCCTAGAAAAAATCCAAGCAAATCAACCTTTATCTCCTGCTGAGCAAGAAGCTTTTGCCCGTCTTGAAGGCCGAGTAGATCGCCTGTGCAAGACTGCACACGACTTGGGGCTAAAAATATTGGTAGATGCGGAAGAGAGCTGGTTTCAAAATGTAATTGACGACCTTGCCTATGCCGCCATGGCCAAGTACAACAACAGCCGCTGTGTGGTCTACAATACCTACCAAATGTACCGCCACGATTCCTTGGCACGACTTAAACAAGCACATCAAGTTGCACAAGAGCAAGGCTACTTGTTTGGAGCGAAGCCAGTGCGCGGGGCCTACATGGAAAAAGAAAGAGCTAGAGTTCAGGCAGAAGGATATGTTGATCCCATACAACCCAACAAGGCTGCTACGGATCGAGATTACGATGCAGCAATTCGTTATTCGGTAGAAAATCACATTCACCTCGTTTGTGCCACACACAATGAAAAGAGTAGTGTAGTACTCACCGAACTGATGGATACTTACGGTATTGCTGCTGACTCTGAACTGGTATATTTCTCACAGCTCTTTGGAATGAGCGATTCGATCTCCTTCAATCTTGCGAATGCGGGCTATCGGGTGGTGAAATATGTGCCGTATGGCCCTGTAGAGAAAGTGATGCCCTACTTGAGTAGACGTGCATCCGAAAACTCTTCTATCGCAGGTCAAAGCAGCCGGGAGTTTGAACTGGTTCGCAAAGAAATGAAGCGGAGAAGACTGAAGTAATTGAAGAAATAGAAACAAAAAATTAGAACCGACAATCCCATGCAACTTTTAAGCGAACAGGAACTGGAACGAAGAAAAGACCGAGAGGAACTCTATTCCTTAGGCATCAACCCGTATCCTGCGGAGTCTTTTGTAATCAATGCCACTGCGGAGGATATCCACAAGAACTATGAAAATAGTAAAACGGATTACAAGGATATATCCATAGCAGGGCGATTGATGAGCCGAAGAATTATGGGATCGGCTTCATTTGCTGAGATTCAGGATTCTACGGGCAGGCTACAGATCTATGTGCGTAGAGATGATATCTCCACTGATGCGAATCCAGAGTTTTACAATACCGTCTTCAAAAAGCTCCTAGGGATCGGTGATTTTATCGGTGTCACAGGATACATCTTCACTACCCAAACAGGGGAGATCTCCTTGCATGTAACCAAACTTACAGTCCTATCAAAAGCTGTAAAGCCGCTTCCAATCGTAAAAAGAGATGAGGAGGGAACCGTTTTCGACGGATTTACCGATCCAGAACAGCGCTACAGACAGCGCTATGTGGACTTGACGGTAAACCCTGAGGTGAAGAATACATTTGTGACCCGCTCCAAAATCATCTCCAACATGCGTCGCTACTTTGACGATCATGGCTGGTTGGAAGTGGAAACGCCAATTCTACAGGCCGTTCATGGTGGAGCTGCAGCACGTCCTTTCCAGACACACCACAATACCCTGGACATGCCTCTATTCTTGAGGATCGCCAACGAACTCTACCTGAAGCGATTGATCGTGGGTGGATTTGATGGGGT
>CAMCBC010000060.1 GCA_945872775.1 Spirosoma fluviale
TGCGTCTAGCTTCTGTGCCAAAACTGCTTTTGGAACAGCGCCCACTTGCTTATCAACGATTTCTCCTCCTTTAAAAAACAGGAGGGTAGGGATGGAACGAATGCCAAAAGCCTGCGCTACAGAAGGATTGGCATCTACATCCACCTTTCCAATCACTGCTTTTCCTTCGTAATCTGACGCCAATTCTTCGACTACTGGGCCAATCATTTTGCATGGTCCACACCATTCTGCCCAAAAGTCAACCAAGATAGGTTGGCTTCCAGAGATGATTTCTTCAAAGTTTGCGTCGGTAATTTCAATTGCTTTTGCCATGGGATGCTTTCAGGTAAGGTTCTTTTTTCAAATATATCAGCAAAATGCAATTGAATCAGAATAAGTTCCGTTCAATTTTAATTAATTACTGATGGGACCGTAATTTTTAGGTTATCGATCCATGATTTTGTAGGCTACTTCAGGGAGCAGCTTTAGTTCTTTGATTAACTCAGCACTAGGATCAACCTTCATTTTCTTCGAAAAAAGCTCGAGACTGATGTTTTCTTGCCGATCCAAGACCTCAATATACAATTTTGCATCCCCCTTGTATTTTGTGGTGATGCTTTCCAATTTCTCCATGAGGTCAAGGGTCAAATCATCCAAATTGATATTGACTTTAAGTCCCTTGATCATGCGGCCTCGAACTTCACTGAGTAGGGAGATGGAATTGATTTTAAACTCCAATTCGTTCTCGTTGCCCCATTTCTTTTGGGCTACCCCTCCGTTGATAAACAAGAACCAGCCCGTCATGAAGTATTGCTTAAACTTTACATAATCCTCCCCAAAAAGGAAGAAGGTAAAAGTGCCATGGTAATCTTCCATCGTGAGCGTGCCGAAAGGCTTGCCATTTTTGGTGGTTCGGTGGGCAAAGCTTGCCACAGATCCCGCCAGACGCAACTCGTTTTTCCCTTTTAAAGCATCCAGGTCGTTGAGTGCAGTCAAGGTAGCATTGGTAAAAGAGTCAATCTCCAGTTTGTACTGATCCAGGGGATGCCCAGAGATGAATAAGCCTACTACTTCCTTCTCAATGTTTAGCTGCTGAATTTGAGAAAATGGCTCCATTGGGGCCACGGATGGCAATGGAACTTCGGCTGTGCCACTACTTCCTCCAAAGAGGCTGACCTGGGCACTGTCTTCTTCTTGTTGTATTTTCTGTGCGTAGCGGCTAGCCTTTTCAATCAGGCTCACATCTCCATCGGGAGCCTCTAAGTACTGCCTGCGGTGATGCTCTTTGAAGCAATCAAAACTACCTGCCATGGCCAATGCTTCCATAGACCTTTTGTTGAGTGTGCGGGTGTTGACACGCTTGGCAAACTCAAAGATGTTTTTGTAAGGGCCTTTGCTGATTCGCTCTTTGATAATTTCTTCTACCGCTGCAGTTCCAGCGCCCTTGATGGCGGCCATGCCAAAGCGGATTTCTCCTTGGGCATTTACCGTAAACCCACTTTTGGATTCATTGACATCTGGACCTAAAACTTGTAGCCCCATCCGTTTGCACTCTTCCATAAAGAAGGTCACCTGGGTGATGTCATTCATGTTGTTGCTCAACACGGAAGCCATGTATTCCGCAGGATAATGGGCCTTGAGGTAGGCAGTTTGGTACGCAATCCAGGCATAGCAGGTGGAGTGGGATTTGTTGAAGGCATAGGATGCAAAAGCCTCCCAGTCGGTCCATATTTTCTCCAGCTTCTTGGCGTCATGTCCTTTGGCCGCAGCCTGCTCCACAAATTTGGGTTTCATCTTGTCCAATACATCCTTCTGCTTTTTTCCCATCGCCTTTCGAAGTACATCGGCCTCCCCCTTGGTAAATCCGGCAATTTTTTGGGATAGCAGCATGACTTGCTCCTGGTAAACGGTAATTCCGTAGGTTTCCTCCAGGTACTCCTTCATGTCTTCCAAATCATAGGAAATAGGCTCTGTGCCATGCTTTCGCTTGATAAAGGAGGGAATGTAGGCCAGAGGTCCAGGTCGATAGAGGGCGTTCATGGCAATAAGGTCGGCAAAAACCGTCGGTTTCAATTCCCGCATGTACTTCTGCATCCCTGGACTTTCGTATTGGAATATCCCGACAGTTTCTCCTCGCTGAAAAAGCTCGTAAGTCTTTGCATCATCTATCGGAAAAGCATCTGCATCCAGCTGAATGTCGTGTCGTTCTTTGATGATTTTAATGGCGTCCTTGATGAGGGTAAGCGTTTTCAAACCGAGGAAGTCCATTTTCAACAAGCCGGCGGATTCCACCACCGCGTTGTCAAATTGGGTGCACACCATGTCTGAATCCTTGGCCAAAGCTACTGGAACGAAGTTGGTGATGTCGGAAGGGGTAATGATCACCCCGCAGGCATGGATGCCAAGGTTACGAACAGATCCTTCCAGGACTGCGGCTTGGTTGATGGTCTTCGCGGAATCGTCTAGTCCTTGCGCTATTTTTATAAGCTCCTCTGCCTTTTGAAGTAGTTCGCCCTGGCCCTTCAGTTTGTCCAATAGGGCAGGCCTATTTTTGGCAAGTTCAAACAAGGTCTTGAGTTTGATGTCCGGAACCAAATTGGCCAGTCTACCTGCCTCAGGCAGCGGTAAGTTCAAAACCCGAGCAGTATCGCGAATCGCAGATTTGGCGGCCATGGTACCATAGGTGATGATCTGCGCCACCTGATTGGTTCCGTACTTGTTAATTACGTAATCGATGACCGCTTGGCGACCTTCATCATCAAAGTCGATGTCAATATCGGGTAAGGATACCCGGTCTGGATTTAGAAATCTCTCAAAAAGGAGGTTGTAGGCAATCGGATCCACGTTGGTAATCCCCACACAATAGGCGACGGCCGATCCAGCTGCAGATCCACGTCCGGGACCTACAGAGACGCCCATGTCACGGGCTGCTCTTGTGAAATCTTGGACAATTAGAAAGTAGCCGGGATACCCTGTATTTTCAATGGTTTGCAGCTCAAAGTCCAATCTTTCCTGGATTTCAGGGCTGAGCTCGGGGTACCGTTTCTTTGCCCCCTCGTAGGTGAGGTAGCGGAGGTAGGCATTTTCTCCCCGCTTGCCGCCATCTGCATCGTCTTCGGGATGCTTAAATTCGTCAGGGATATCAAACTTGGGCAACAACACCTCTCGAGCAAGTTTGTATGCCTCGCATTTGTCTACGATTTCTTGCGTGCAATGGATCGCCTCTGGCAAATCCGCAAACAGCTGCTTCATCTCCTCGGGACTTTTGAGGTAGAACTCATCGTTGGGAAAGCCAAATCTAAATTCGCGGCCTCGCTTGCCTACATACTTTTTAGGCTTTTCCAAGAGCTCCCCATCTTTGACACAAAGTAAGATATCATGTGCCTTAGCATCTCCTTTTTCGTTGTAATAGGAGTTGTTGGAGGCAAAATACTTCACCCCATATTTATGGGCAAACTCAAGCAATACCTCGTTGACTTTGTCCTCTTCGGGAACTCCATGCCGGTTGAGCTCCACGTAAAAATCATCCCCAAACTGCTCTTTCCACCAGACAAAGGCTTCCTCAGCTTGTGTTTCGCCCACATTGAGAATAAGGTAGGGAATCTCGCCCCAGATGCCTCCGGTGCTGGCAATTAAATCTCCCTTGTACTGAGCAAGTAGCTCCTTGTCGATGCGGGGCACGTAATAAAACCCTTCTGTATTGGCATAGGAGGCAAGCTTGGCAAGATTGTGGTATCCTGCTTTATTTTTTGCCAGAAGGACGGTTTGGTAGCCATCGTCCTTTGCTGCTTTGTTTTTTCGGTCTCTGCACAGGTTAAACTCACAACCAAGGATAGGTTTAATTTCTTTGGACATGGCTTCCTTCACGAAGTGAAACGCCCCCATCATGTTGCCGTGATCGGTCATTGCGAGTGCGCTCATGCCTAGCGCTTTTGCCTTGGCTACCAGCGTTGGGATTTCGGAAGTTGACTGCAATACAGAAAATTGAGAGTGCACATGCAGGTGCGTGAAGGGACTTTCATTTGTGTTGACTACTCCTTCAGAAGTTGATTTTTTAGCGGCACCCTCTTTTGCTGAATGGCCTTCTTGGTTGCGCTGCGCAAAATTGGCTTCTGCGAGTATTGGCGCTTCGTACTGCACTTCCTCTGGGGATACTCCTGTTTCTGTTTTTTGTACCTTTTGTGCAATCAACCCAAAAAAACAGCGGGCAGTAGCGGCCACATCGTATGCAGCGTCATGCGCATCCCCAAATCCTTCGCCAAAAAGTTTTTGGTGCAACTCGGTCAGGGTAGGCCATTTGAACTTGCCTCCTTTTCCGCCAGGCAGTGCACAGAACTGGGTGGAAATGTCCTTGGTGTCGAGTTCTGCCATCCCCTCAAAGGGCATGACGAGTGCGCCGCGAAGGTATTCTGAACCTACTACATGGATGTCAAACCCAATATTATGGCCAACTAGGTACTTGGATTGGATGACATCCTCGCGAAAGATTTGTAGGATTTCTTTGAGTTCATGCCCTTCTTCCAAAGCACGCTTGGTCGAGATGCCATGTACTTTTTCCGCATTGTAAGGAATGGTAAATCCCTCCGGGCGGATGATGTAGTTTTTGTTGGAAAGGAGCTTTCCCCGAGCGTCATGCAACTGCCATGCCAGCTGTACCAGCCTTGGCCAATTGTCCAAGTCAGACATGGGTGCGTTGTACGACCTGGGTAATCCAGTAGTCTCCGTATCAAAAATTAAGTACATAGGGGAATGGGGAATAAAGACTCAAAATACGGCTTAAAAAGGGAAGCAAAAAATGGAGTGACGAGAATTGTCGGAGATGAAAACAAAAGCCTTGGCTTTTAAATTCTTATAAATGATCAAAATGCACTTTGCCCGATTCAGTGCGAATTTTTAGGAGGAATAGGGACCCGGACCTAGTAGGAAATTTCAAACTAGAATCCGGGGAAATCCCTCCAAGAGATCACTTGCCCAGCGCTTCGTTTTTGGTTGAGATCGCCTGCATAAATGAGTCCTTTTATGCGCAGCTGACTGCTAGCAATCTGCTCAAATTTTACCAAACCGTTGAAGTTTTCGGTGAGAATGGTCTCGCTCGCCTTGATCTCATAAGCATCCAGGTTTAACCCTTGATCCACCAGCAGGTCTATTTCATTGCCATGATTGTCTCTCCAAAACCAAGGACTTTCGTCTCGGTAGCGGTGATGCATCTGCTTGTGAAATTCGGCAATCATCATGTTTTCAAACAAGGCTCCTTTTACGGGATGCGTAACGAGCATTTCCCTGGTTTTGATTTTCAGTAAGTAGGCCAATAGTCCGGTGTCGTAGAAATAGAGCTTTGGCGTTTTGACCACCCGCTTGCTGAAGTTTTTGTGGTAAGGATACAGCTGAAAAGTGATGTAACTCGACTCAAGTGCCGACAGCCAGGATTTTGCTGTGGGCTGACTGATTCCGGCTTCATTGGCTAGAGAACTCATGTTCAAGAGCTGCCCTGCACGAGCAGCACAGAGGCTCAGGAAATTTTTGAACAACCTTAAATCTTTCACCTCTAGCAGTTCTGTCACATCACGATTCACATAGGTTTGCACGTAATTGGAGTAGAAAACCGCTGGAGCGATTTTTCGATCGTAGAGTGCCGGATAGAAACCGTGAAGCAATTGATCCAAGGGGTCCTCTGCGAGCAAATGGGCCTCCTTTAGTTCTTGAATGTCTAAGGGTAGCAGCTTGAATAGCGCAACTCTGCCTGCGAGACTTTGTGTGATGCGCTCCATCAAATGAAAATTTTGGGAGCTAGACAAGATAAATCCTCCCATCCGCTCAGGCCGACTGTCTACTAAGGTTTGGAGGTAGGAAAATAATTCCGGAGCCTGCTGAACTTCATCGAAAATCATGAAGTCATTGTATTCAGCTAAAAATCCATTGGGATCCCTGAGTGCGAAGTCGCGGGCATCTGGATTTTCCAAACTGACATATCGGTAATCGGGAAAAAGTGTCTTGAGCAAGGTGGTCTTGCCCGATTGCCTTGGCCCGGTCACTGCGAGTATCGGGTATTTGCTTTGATATTCCCGTATTGCCTTGTAAATGTGTCTGTTAATTACATCCATCGACCACAAAGTAACGCTTAATTTTGAAATTGTACAAGTTTAACTTTGAAATTGTACGAGGTTAACTTTGAAATTGTACAAGGTCAACTTTGAAATTGTACGGGGTTGACTTTGAAATTGTACAGAAATTTTGGTTGATTTTTTAGCTCAAAACGCGCAAAAATTTGAATTCAGTGGTACAAAGGATTCTATTCAGCGATACGGTTAAGCCCAACAATCTTCAAAAAAGTAGGGGTTTAACGCTTGTCTTCCCAGGGCATGTAGACCACCTTTTTGGTCTGAAAAAATTCTTCTTTGAAGTAGTCTTCCAAGTGATAGCAAACGTAGGACTTACCTGTCTCCTCCATTTCCTCGTCTACATCCCCGCCTTTGAGGTAGAGGATGCCATTGGGGTAATCGTTGAAGTCCTCCTTTTTGATTTTCCCTTTGACCCAAGGATAAAATTGAATCATGCGGGTGACGGCCCGGCTTACCACAAAATCATATTTCCGAACCAAGGATTCTGCACGTGCCTGTTGTGCCTCGACATTGGTAAGCTTCAGTGCTTTGGCAACTTCTTTGACGACGGTAATTTTCTTGCCAATGGAATCTACCAAATGGAAGTGAGTTTCTGGAAACAAGATGGATAGCGGGATACCAGGAAATCCACCGCCCGTACCGATGTCCAATACCTTGGTCCCCGGTTGGAATTGCAGCACCTTGGCGATGCCCAATGAATGGAGCACATGGTGGATGTAAAATTGATCCATGTCCTTGCGGCTAATCACATTGATTTTGGCATTCCAGTCCTGATAGACCGCCTCCAATTGCTCGAATTGCTGGAGCTGCTTGGCGGTAAGGTCAGGAAAGTAGGAGGCAATCAGGGTGCTAGTGGAGCTCATTAAATTTGGTTTTCTTTTCCAGAAGCAATTTCATAGAGCAATTCCCGGGAACGGTGCAATTGTGCTTTAACGGTTCCCAGAGGCTTATCGAGTTCCTGAGCGATTTCCTCATAGGAAAGCTCGTCAAAGTAGCGCAGTTTCACTAGGGTTCTGTATTTCGCGGGTAGCTTGTCCACAAACAGGCGTACCATCTCGATGCGCTGAGACTTGATGAACTCATCTTGTGGGTTGTCGTCCTTGTCCTCCACATCCATGGTCACTGCATTGCCGTTGTCATCCGAAAAAGAATTATTTAAGCTCATGGTTTTGAGCTTCTTTTTTCGGATAAAGTCAATGGTATTGTTGGTGGCAATTCGAAACAACCAGGTTGAAAAGGTGTATTCTTTTTTGAATCGCTCCAAATTACGGAAGGCCTTTGCAAAGGCTTCCATGGTGAGATCATCCGCATCATCTGCATCTCGGATCATCTTCAGAATCATAAAATAGACCGCCTTCTTGTAGCGTTTCATCAAGGTCGCATAGGCTGACTGATCCTTTCCTTGGACGGCTCGGTCAATCAGTTCAAAATCCTCAAGGGCCTTGGATGAAAATTCGCGTTCGTTGCCGTTCATTTGCTATTTTTTGCCTGATAGGAGATAGAACCTAAGACCCAAAAGTATGCCAAGTACAACAAATCATTTAGCAATACATTCATTTTAGGGAAATTGCTCTGCAGGTTTTTTGAGGCGGACCTAAAAATTGAGAACAATAAAATAGACCGAAAACCCAATATTCCCAAAACGACCAAAAAATACTCCCATTGTCCTCCGATGCCGAAATAAATCAATAGGCCAATCCCTCCAATCCAATAGAGCGCATGGGATATGCCATAAAGACCCATTTTCCGCTTGTCTTCTACCGGAAAAAACCGTTCGGCATGCAAAAGGAGTTTCTCGTGCCTAAGGTACTCTTTCCAGTTTTCTTTGGGAGCTGATACAGTAATTGCTTGTGCATCAATCACCACCTTGGTATTTGATCCAGTTGCATGGGTATTGATAAATACCGAATCATCTCCACCTTCCACATTCCAGAATCCTCTAAACCCTTTCACTTCCATGAAAAAGCTTTTTCGGTAACAAAGGTTTCTGCCAGTCCCCATGAATGGAGATTTCCAAAGTCCAAAGGAAAGGTAGAAGAGCGCTTTTAAAATTGTTTCAAATTGAATCCATTGATTCAATGCACCCGACTTTTCTTGAAAGCTTGAAAATCCAAGCGCAAAAGTTTTTCCTTCCTCTCGTACCGGCGCAGTCATTTTGCGGATCCATTGATCTGAGATGGGAAGACTATCCGCATCGGTGAGTAGAATTACGTCGTTTTTGGCAACTTTTATGCCTAGTGCAAGTGCAAATTTTTTGGCAGTGCAGTGTTTGGGGGTATACTTGATGGTAACCGATCGAAGTTTCGGGTACTGAGCCATCAGATCTTCCAATAGTCGCTTGGTTCGATCTGTGCTCTGATCGTTGACAATCATCACATCAAACTTGGGGTAATCTTGTTCAAAAAGTTTTGGAATCAATACTTTGAGGTGCTGGAATTTATTTCGTGCCGTCACCAATACGGTTACCCCTTCCTCAGGATATTGTATTTCCGACTTTTTGGACCTGCGGGAATACCAAGCTGTTCGAGAAAATACCATGAATAGGTATCCTCCTTGAACAAGTATTCCGAAACCGAAGAAAAACCACAATAAAAATAGGCCCATAGGTCAATTCTGCTGGGCAAATATAAAATCAATTTCAGCAAGTCATTTAAGAATAAGTGGATATTTTTGTACAAGTAAGCCTATCCAAGAAAGTCTAGCATTTTTGCTCCTTTTTGCGCCCCAATGAAGTTTGTCCTAGAAAAAAAAGATACCCTAACCCAAGCCCGAGCGGGCACCCTTACCACAGACCATGGCACGATTCAAACGCCTATTTTTATGCCGGTGGGGACAGCGGGAACGGTCAAGGCGGTGCATCAACGCGAATTAAAGAAAGACATTCATGCACAAATTATTCTGGGCAATACCTATCACCTTTACCTTAGGCCAGGACTGGATACCTTGGAGAAAGCCGGCGGTCTCCACAAATTTATTGGTTGGGATAGGCCCATGCTGACGGATTCGGGAGGATATCAGGTATTTTCCCTTGCAGGCACACGAAAAATCAAGGAAGAAGGGGTGACCTTCAAATCCCATATCGATGGTTCCAAACACTTTTTTGCCCCTGAAAATGTGATGGATATCCAACGCAGTATCGGGGCGGATATCATCATGGCATTCGATGAGTGCACGCCCTATCCCTGCGACTATGCCTATGCGCGTCAATCCATGGAGATGACCCACCGCTGGCTTCTTCGCTGCCAAGATCGCTTTGATGCGACAAAAGGGAAATACGGGTACAGCCAAAGTTTATTTCCGATCGTTCAAGGATCGGTATACAAAGAACTTCGCGTTCAAAGCGCGGAGTTTATTGCCAAACAGGGTAGAGAGGGCAATGCCATCGGAGGCCTTTCGGTAGGTGAGCCTGCCGAGATGATGTACGAAATGACCGCCTTGGTAACCGATATTTTACCAGTGGAAAAACCCCGCTACTTGATGGGAGTGGGTAACCCAGCCAATATCCTAGAGTGCATCGCCCTCGGTGTGGATATGTTTGACTGTGTCATGCCTACTCGAAATGCCCGCAATGGCATGCTGTTTACCTCAGAAGGCATTATCAATATCCGAAATGAGAAATGGAAGGATGATTTTAGTGCCATAGACCCCGCGATAGGCAATGAAGTGAGCAGCACCTACACCAAGGCCTACTTGCGTCACCTGACGGTATCCAAAGAAATTTTGGCCGCCCAAATCGCAAGTATCCACAACCTATCTTTTTACCTCTGGCTTGTAGGACAGGCAAGGGAACACATCCAGGCGGGAGATTTTGGCAGTTGGAAAACAGCCATGGTCCAAAAAGTAAGTACACGATTGTAACATGAAAATTCTCGACAAACTCATCATCAAAGAATTTTTGAAGACCTACTTTTTTGTAGTGGTCTTACTCATTCTGGTGGTTTTGGTTCTGGATTTTACTGAAAAAAACGACACCTACATTCGCAACCAGGTGCCAACAAAGGATATTTTGGCTTACATGGGCAACTATGGGTTGTACCTCAACAACCTGCTGACTCCCATCACGGTATTTATCTCCGTTATTTTCATCACGTCCAAGATGGCGGGAAGAACAGAGATCGTAGCTATTTTGAGTTCAGGGATCAGTTTCGTCCGATTGCTTCGGCCTTTTCTCCTTGCCGCCTCCCTTATTGGTGCCACAAGCTTCGTCTTGAATGGCTGGGTTTTGCCAACAGCCACTGCTGGTGTAGCGAAGTTTCTAATGCAATACCTGGAAAAAGGGGAGGCCTCTACAGACCCAAATATTCACATCAAAGTAGGTCCAGATGCTTATGCTTACATCAGTCGATTTTACAAGACCAGCAATACAGGCTACAATTTTACCTTGGAAGAAATCCGTGAGGGGAAACTAATTTCCAAGCTTTCTTCAGACCTCATTCAGTGGGATACGGCCAAAAATGTATGGCGATTAGAAAATTGGAGGCTACGCATACTGAAGGAACGAGGAGAGGAATATTCTACAGGCAATGCGTTGGATACGGTACTTTCCATTTCACCTGCAGATTTTGACTTGCCAGAAAACCACCACGAAACGCTCAAACTCCCAGAATTGAGTCGGCAAATCACCCTCTTGGAGGAGCGAGGAGCGGACAATGTGAGCTACTACCGCATCGAGCGCATTGTGCGCTACATGTCTCCTTTTGCATCCGTTATCCTTACGTTTATTGGGGTGATCATGTCGGCACGCAAAACTAGGGGCGGATCCGGATTTCAAATTGCGATGGGCTTTTTCTTGGCCTTTGTTTACATCTTGTTGTTTCTTTTGTCACGGACCTTTGCGGAAGCAGGTACCCAATATCCTGTGCTAGCCGTTTGGCTGCCCAACTTACTTTTCGCGCTTACGGGATTGATTTTGTATAAAACGGTTCCTCGGTGATGCTCCCTTCAACCTTCAAGGATTACCTGCTTCTTCACTTCATTGTGTTGATTTGGGGGATTACCTCCATTTTAGGTTTGTTGATTAGCCTACCCTCCTTGGAACTTGTCTTTTACCGAACCCTTCTAGCGGCAATAGGAGTAGGGGTACTGATGGGATTGCGAAAGGAATCGCTGCGTGTGGCTCCCATCGACTTGCTCAAAATCATCGGGGTAGGGGTGTTAATTTCCTTGCATTGGATCTTCTTTTTTTGGTCCGCCAAGGTATCTACCGCTTCTGTGTGCCTAGCAGGCATGGCTACCACCTCACTTTGGACCTCTTTTTTGGATCCCTTGATCAATAAAAAGCGGGTTAAACCCTTCGAGGTTGCCTTAGGTCTGCTGGTGATTTCAGGCCTACTTGTCATCTTTCAATTCGAAAATGGGTACTGGCTGGGACTTTCCATGGCCTTGGTAGCTGCATTTTTGAGCGCCCTTTTTTCCATATTGAATGGACGCTTGACTTTCCGATACAGCCCCTACCAAATTACTTTTTACGAAATGGGTGCTGCGAGCCTAGTAGCCCTGCTTTTTTTGCCGCTTTATTCCTACATCGATGGTTCAGCTATTCAATGGGCTTGGAAAGGCTTTGATTGGTTTTGGCTCCTGATTCTATCAGGAATTTGTACGGTCTACGCGTTTTCGGTTTCAGTGGAATTGATGAAGCGCCTTCCTGTATTTTCCATCAACCTGACCATCAACTTGGAGCCTGTCTATGGGATCTTGCTTGCGGTGGCAATTTTTGGAGAGAAAGAAAAAATGACAGAGCAGTTTTACCTAGGGACAGCCATCATTCTTGTTTCCGTATTGATCTATCCAGTGCTCAACTATTGGAATAAAAAAAGGAAGCCCAGCTTTCCGAAGTAAAGGCAATTTCTCTGATTTTGTCAGGCCAGATTTTTTCTCAGCGCCTAAAGTTGGGATTCAAACACGAAATAGGATGCATCCCAGCTCGGCAGGTTTGGCTTTTCATCAAACAACCCAAATACACTGGATCCCGAACCTGACATGGATGCATAGTAAGCTCCAGCTGAATACATCCTTGCCTTGATTTCAGCAATTGCCGGGTGATTTTTAAAGATGCTGGCTTCAAAATCATTGACTAATTCATCCTTCCAGCGACTTCGGTCTGCAAGCACTTCTTCCAAGGAAGTCTTAGGTGCTGCTGGAGTCACGCCCGCGTAGGCTTCCTTGGTGCCCACATGGATGCCAGGATGAATCAACACCAGGTGAGATCCTTGAAGAGATACCGAACAAGGATCAAGAATTTCCCCTCTGCCACGGATAATTTTTGGTGTATTTTCAATGAAAAAAGGACAGTCACTACCCAATTCTGCGGCGTATTCCTCTAAGAAAAAATCATCCAAGTGCAGGTCAAAAAGGTTGTTCATCAACTTGAGTGCAAAAGCCCCGTCTGCCGATCCCCCGCCCAAGCCGGCACCCATGGGAATATGTTTGTGGAGGTGTATTTGTAGGCTGGGTAATCCCTGATAATCCTTTTTTAGAAGCTTTTCTGCTTTCAAAATCAGGTTGTCCTTGGAATCCCCTGGAATCGACAATCCCGAAACGGCCCAAGAAGGTTTCTTGTCCAAAACCATCTCCAAGGCATCACAAAGAGGGATAGGGACCATGCAAGATTCGATCTCATGGTACCCATCTTTCCGTTTTTGGGTAATGTGAAGTCCTAGGTTGATTTTGGCGTTGGGAAAAGTGATCATGGAAAAACGCTGTTTAGACAAAAGTAATGGAAATCAGAGTAGATTGGGTTCTTTCGTTTACTTTTTAAAAAATTCAACCAAAGGGGAAAAATTTAGCATTTATGAGGGTGTTGTGCCAAATAATTAGTTGGAATACGGGTAGAATTCCTAAAAATTGAAAAAAAATAAAAATCAGTAGAAAATTTTGAGAAGATAGAATATTCAGGGTTTTTTTAAGGGCTGAGTTTTGACATTTTTGTAATATTGAAATATAAATCTGTAAAAAATGATTTATCCCAATTTTAAACGCTGAATAAATGCTGTCGGGAAGAATTAAATATTGTAACTCTCGGCCTAGATTAGTACTATTGTATGGTAATCAAGTATTGAATTACCAAACCGTGAACAAATGACTAACACTTTGGTGCTCCTCCTGCGATTTAGCATTCTCCTTCCTATTTCCAAGTGAGGCACTAGATTATAGCATTCAACCTATACCTTCTAAAGTGCCTCCATCCAATGAGGCACTTTTTTCATTTCAAATCCCATGACCCAAAATCCACTCAAAAAGTACAGCTGGGAAATCAGTGACAACCCCGAACATCCGGCAGGGATGGCCATGCTCTATGCGACAGGGATGTCTGACAAAAAAATGAAGCAGCCTTTTGTAGGCATCGCAAGTTGCGGCTACGAAAGTAATCCCTGCAACATGCACCTCAATGACTTTGCTGCACATATCAAAGCTTCCTCCCAAGAAGAAGAGTTAACCGGGTTGGTATTTAACACGATTGGAATATCCGATGGAACCTCCATGGGAACCTTGGGGATGCGTTATTCTTTGGTTTCGAGGGAAATTATTGCCGATTCCATCGAATCCTTCGTGCTTGGCCATTCATTCGATGCCTGTGTGGCTGTAGCGGGTTGTGATAAAAATATGCCCGGCGCCATTATTGGGATGCTCCGAATCAATCGCCCTAGCATCATGGTTTATGGCGGTACCATTGCATCTGGGCTCTACAAAGGAGAAAAACTCAACATCGTCTCAGCTTTTGAGGCATTTGGTAAAAAAATTCAAGGCACCATTTCCCCAGAAGACTATGATGGAGTGATCCGTAATGCTTGTCCTGGAGCAGGTGCATGCGGAGGAATGTACACCGCCAATACCATGTCTTCGGCCATTGAGGCATTGGGTATGTCCCTGCCGTACTCAGCATCCAATCCTGCCAATTCCCCTGAGAAATTACGAGAGTGCAGAGAGGTCAACCATTACCTCCGCATTCTTCTCGAGATGGACCTGAAGCCTAAGGATATTGTGACACGCAAAAGCATTGAAAATGCTGTTCGGGTAGCCATCGCTCTCGGAGGCAGCACGAATGCCGTGCTCCACTTGCTGGCTATCGCCCGCACTGCAGGCGTGAATTTCACCCTTCAGGATTTTAAAGAGCTCAATGGAAAAACCCCCATGATCGGGGACTTTAAGCCTTCGGGCAAATTCCTCATGGAGGACCTTCATGAACAAGGTGGCTTGCCTGCTTTTATGAAATACTTTTTAGAAAAAGGCTATTTGCATGGGGACTGCATGACGGTCACTGGCAAGACTTTGGCCGAGAATCTAGAAAAGGTGGAGGCGCTAGTACCTTCCCAAGTCAATGTAATCCATCCCGTGGAAACTCCCATCAAAGCCACAGGCCACCTTTGCATATTGGAAGGAAACCTCGCTCCCGAAGGAGCGGTTGCAAAAATAACTGGGAAAGAAGGAAGGGTGTTTACTGGTCCTGCCAAGGTGTTTGACTCCGAATTGGAAGCCAACAATGCCATTCGTGACCATCAGGTGCAAGCAGGTGATGTCGTGGTAATTCGTAATGTAGGTCCAAAAGGTGCTCCAGGTATGCCAGAGATGTTGAAGCCAACCTCCATGATTATTGGAGCGGGCCTAGGCGCAGATGTGGCCTTGATTACGGATGGAAGATTTTCGGGAGGTACCCACGGCTTTGTGGTCGGGCACGTCACACCCGAAGCTTGGTGTGGTGGGCCCATTGGCTTACTGAAGGATGGAGATCTAATCACCATCGATACCGACA
>CAMCBC010000061.1 GCA_945872775.1 Spirosoma fluviale
GCACCCAACAAGTTTGAGGCGCTAGCCGCCCATGATGCGATGGTGGAAACTCACGGAGCGTTGAAGCAACTAGCGGTTTCCTTGATGAAAATCGCCAACGACATTCGCATGCTTTCTTCTGGCCCGCGTTCGGGGATTGGCGAAATCTTGATTCCTGAAAATGAGCCTGGATCCTCCATCATGCCAGGTAAAGTTAACCCGACTCAGGTAGAGGCGATGACCATGGTGGCCGCTCAGGTGATGGGCAATGATGTAGCGATCAGCATCGGTGGAGCAAATGGTCATTTTGAACTGAACGTATTTAAGCCACTGATTGCGGCCAACTTCCTGCAGTCGGCTCGCCTGATCGGAGATGCTTGCGTTTCTTTTGATGTGAACTGTGCGGTGGGGATTGAACCGAATACGCCAATGATACAGCGGCATTTGGAAAACTCCTTGATGCTGGTGACGGCTTTGAATCCGTACATTGGTTATGAAAATGCAGCGGCTATCGCCAAAAAGGCACACAAGGAAGGAACGAGCTTGCGTGAGGCAGCACTTAGTTTGGGATTGCTTACTTCAGAGCAGTTTGACGAGTGGGTCAAGCCCGAAGACATGATTGGAGGCTTAAAGTAAAGGCAGTCCTTTTGGATGATGCTTTTTAAAGGTATCGAAAATCCCCGCTGTGGTTTTTACGTCAGCGGGGATTTTTAGTTAGCGTACTTAACTGCCTAATTTTTAATTGTATTTTTTCTAGTTTTTACTACATTTAACTCGTGTTTTATTCCAAATCTGAAGGCTTTTCCCACAGGAAGGAAAATTAGTTTATCATGAAAGCAGCTTTATTTTTTGTCGGCTTATTTTTCTCCTGCCTTACTCTTCTAGCCCAATCGGAGCAGGATTCAGTGGACAGGTTTGATTGGTTGAAAATAAACCCCACAGAATCCTATGCAGATTTTGCTTGGGAGAGGTTGCCAAAGGGGATCACCCAAGCCATGGTAGAATCCTTAGTGGACTCCCCTAATATTTCGGATGAATACATCACCAGTGAAGATCCACTTACCTTATATTATGTCAAGGATCAGCTCCTTGCACTCTTGCCTTGTCGATTTGATGTCTTGAGATGGACAGGAGCTGGTTGGGAAAATTTATACAAGGGTACCTCGTCAGGATTCAATTGCCATCCCCATTTTTTTGTGCGGGAGGGGAGCCTGTATTCCATGGGACGATACGGATTTTGGGAAGGCCATAGTGAGCTGCTGAAGTTTGATTTTGTCAAGGGGATTTGGGATCCTGTGTCTGTGGCTTCACCGCCCAACAACTATGCGGGGGTAGGCATTTTCGTGGATGGAGACCGTGTATTTTCCATTTTGGGGGAATACATCCACCAACCCTCTCAACTGTTTGAACCCGAAAAAAATGGGTATGTATTGGATTTAAAAAATCAGTCTTGGAGTTCCTTGCAATTGGATTTTCCTGAAAAATCAGAAAACTCGCTATGGATTCTTCCTGCTTATGACCTCAAGGATTATGGAATTCAATTGTATCAACTCAAGGCTAATCTTGGACTTCTTTTGGTTCATAAAAAGGAGAACAGCTTGTATTTTTCCCAGAACAATGACTTTGGGAAATTCAAACTATTTTCTATTGCTGTAGCTTCTGGAAATTCTGCGGTATTTTTTGATAAATACGGAGATCCGACTTTTCTAAGTCCAGAAAAGGATTTTGAGGAAAGATTCAAAAAGGTAGGAGAGATACGCTTTACCCAGCAAGCCGCCTCCTTTGGGATCGAGGAATGGTCCTTTTATATTCTTGCAGGATTGGGCATATTGATGGCTGTAGTTGGGATTTTGTGGTGGAGAATGCATCTTAAGTCCAAGAAGGAAGAACCCGTTTCTTCCGAGCTACCTGAAGCGATTGGTACGGTTGATGGGGAAGAGGATATTGTTCGGATGGTGGCACGGCTACTTGCCTATCCAGTAGCACTCGTGGATGTTCACCAGCTGGACCAGTTGTTTGGAACTTCAGATCTTGAAAGCTTGGACTACAGGCGGGTGAGGCGGTCTCGATTCATCAAGGCGGTCAACCAGTATTATCAAGCACAGGAAGGGAAGGAGTTGATCGGCCGAACCAAGTCGGAGGCTGATAAGCGGATTATCTTGTATCGGATTTCGCCTTAGTCGGATTTTTGTCAACAGTTGACGGACCACAGGCGACAGCAGATTGTAATAGTGGAGGCATACCGTACTAAAACCTCAACTGGCTGTGGACCGTTGACCGTTAGCAGTGGACTTAAATTTCAATAGTTATTTCCTACATGAAGCAATCCCTATTCCTTATTTTACTGATTTATTTGGCGCTTGGTGCTACGCCAAGTTTAGCACAGCGCTTGATGGATGGCAGCCGCCGTACGGTGGGCTACATCGAAGGGGAGCGCGTGAGCAACGGTTCTCGATCGACGATCGGATACCTTGATGGTAGTCGGGTGATGGATGGTTCGCGACGGACGATCGGCTATGTCGAAGACGGCCGGGTGATGAATGGATCCAGATCCACCGTAGGCTATATTGAGAATGGGCGGGTGATGGATCAGTCTCGCCGGACGATAGGATACATTGAAGATGGTCGGGTGATGGATGGATCCCGCAAAACCATTGGCTATTTCGAAGGGGTTCGGATTACGAATGCAGCTTTATTTTTTTTCTTCTTTTTCTATTGAAAATAGGTTTAAGGAAAAAAAGAGGGTTTGCTCGCAAAGGCGCCAAGCCGCAAAGCCTCCGGCAGGCAGGCCTATCCGCCGCGGCGAACGCGCAAAGCCTGCCATCCAGAGGTAGGCTTCAAAGGTCAGATCTTCCTTCGAGTCACCTCTTCTTATGCCCTCTTTGCAGCTGCACCCTGCTCTCCCTCTCGCATAAATTCCTCTAACTGCTTGTGGTAATCTACTGCAGCAGGATAGGATTGCAACAGCGAACCTACATCAATGCTGGCTGCCGTCAAGGCCGCCTCCAGGGCAGAAGCATCAAGGTATAGGCGCTCTCCTAGAATTCGGATCAGCCCTCGGAAGGCCAGGCTCTGGGATTCCAATAGGGCCAGTGCTAGGTTGCCGGCCTTTTCCATTTGGGCACGCACCCATTCTTTTTCCAAAGCGGTATCGAATAGCAAATCTCCATCTCCTTTGTACTTGGACTCCAAGGCCAATTCCTGAAAAAACAAAGTCCCCGAGCGGGCCAGATCCAACAACTTTCGCGTAGCCACCTGGGTGTCGTGCTCGGATCCTGTGGTGATGGAGTCGGGTCCAAAGACCAATTGCTCCGCTTTTTTGCCTGCCAAGCGAATGGCAACATCTCGTAGAATGGAATCGTAGGAGGCGTAATCCGTCATCCGCTCCCCTTCCACAAATCCTAAGGTATAGGTATCTGAAGAGGTAATGCTAACCTTCTTGGGCAACTTGCCCTGAAGGATAGCGTACACAAGGCAGTGACCTGCTTCGTGAACACTGGTAATAGCCAAAGTCTGGGGATTTCTCTTTTTTCGCTTTGCCTCCCGCACGGGCAAGTGAAGGGCTTTTTGGGAGAGCACCTTCTCCTCGTTCCGGAGTACCAAGGAGTCTCCCTGCATGTCTACGGTCAAGGCTTCCTGCTGCGGGAATCCTGCGGCCTGCATCAAGGTGACCAAGTAGGACTCCACCAAGAGTCGGATGCTGGAGCGTAGGGGGCGAAATCCCTGGGCAGCAGTGACCCCTTCCTCGAAGAGCATGTCCTGTACCGCTTCGGTAAACCTCAAGCGGCCGGGGAAGATCGGCTGGAACCGGAGCGCCACCTCCGCCAATTCCTTACTGATAAATTCCCGAAAATAGGTGGAATTGAAGGCAGGATAGATCAAATGCACATTGCCTAGGCGGGAGATCTCCTCCATGCGGAAGCGCTCCTTCAAGGCCTCCTTGATGGCGCTGAAGGTGATCTTTTGACTTTCCTGGTGTAGGGTGTCTGGGTTTTGGTCTGCCGACACCTCTCGGCTCATGGAGTAGGCCTCATCCAAGTTGCCGATCACCAAGATCAAGGACTTGGAGAGGTTGATCTCCTTGGTGGTGCAGAAGCTTCGCTCCACCTTGCGGACAAAGTCGAGTAATTCGGGACCATTGAGTTGGTGGAAGTACCGCTTGAGTTCGGTTTTGTACTTGAACTCGGATTTGACAAACTCAAATAGCAGATTTACATTCCGTTCGGAAAGCGCATTGATGGGTTCGCCTTGCTTGTTTTGCGTGTATTTGTCAAATAGGTTGGTAAAGTAGTCTACTTCAGCCACCACTTTTCCATTTTCGATGACTACCCCTTCGCTCAAGCAGCGCTCGAGGCCGTTGATCAATTCTTCCAGGTCGTGTCGATCGCCCCAGTTGTTGGTGTAGAGAAACTTCCCATCGTCGAGCAGCTGCCAGATCATGCGATCCAGGGGTTCGTCCAATTCTTTTCCTCCAGGACCGAGGGTTTTTGCATGCTGAAACTCATCAAAGACAATCACCCCCGGATTGCCATCCATGGCTCGCATTTCCTGCATGGAGTTGAGAATTTCTTTGAAGTACCCTTTGCTCCCTAGGTTGAACCAGAGGACCTGCTCCTCCTCG
This sequence comes from Spirosoma fluviale, assembly GCA_945872775.1. Taxonomy (GTDB): domain Bacteria; phylum Bacteroidota; class Bacteroidia; order Cytophagales; family Cyclobacteriaceae; genus Algoriphagus. The sequence goes on from CAMCBC010000061.1 coordinate 4,601, forward strand.
TTCCAGAGCTGCAGAAATCGGCGAACCAAGGAAGTTTTCCCCACGCCAGTAAGTCCCCAAAGATTGACTACGAGGGGACGGGCTTGGGTGTCTCGCATCATGCACCAGGGGGTAACGGCATCGATAAATTGGTTGATGATTTCTTCCAATCCGATAAACTCAGTTTTGAGGGTTTGTCGGATTTGGTCCAACTGGGAGGAGGTATGTGTGTAATGGTTCATAATCATCTAAAAATAGCAGTGCAAACGTAAGAATGAGCGGGATCATTCAGGTTCTTTTTACAAGCTTGTAATCTTAAACGAATCAGAGAGTTTCTTAGTACTTTTATACTGACTATTCCTGATGAAAAACGACTCCCTCAACATCCGAAGTGTTGAGGGTTTTCAGTTTGTAGGTGCTTGAAGCTGAACAAATTTGAGTTTTCAAATAATGTTTGGCCCTAAATTCCTACTTCAGTGAATCAGGGAGCTGTTTTTTTTTCTCTTAATGAGTCAGGAGTCTACCTAAAGAAGCTTCATCCAAACTTACTACTTTCCATCTTTTTCTATTCGTGTCCTATTTCATAGTGATCGTAACCCGGGTTACCGAATGGAGCATTACGATACTTGATTCGCGAGATTTTGGCGAATTGGCAGAAGACCTTTTTTCTTTGCGTCTTTGCGAGAAGAAAAATTTAATAAAATATTTGTCGCCCCGTAATTCTGCGGGGCAGGCTGCAAAATAGGGAAGGCGCAAAGGCCTCCGGAAGTCTAACCAAGCGCACCACTATTTCTTTGCGTCTCTGCGCCTGCCTACCGCAGGCAGGTCTTTGCTAGAATTAAAAATTTACAGCAGAATATAAACCTAAAACGTCTTTTGCGAGCAAAATTGGGTTTAGGGCGCAGTATTATCTTTTTCCAAGATCCCGATAAAAATTCCGCTGGTTGCATGACCCTCTTGTGGTCCAGATAGACCACATTAGCTTCTAGATTCAGGTCTAGTTGCCAAATCATTGAGTTCCTTCAAAGGAGAAACTTTACTGCCATCATTTTTCCGCTTCACGCCCTCGAACTATGGCAGAAAAGCTTCAAATAGTTCTTTCTGAAACGCTGTACTCTTGCTTAAATTCATTTATGATTCGGGCACCTTTACATTGCCTAAAAACAAGCTATTTTTTGACAAATCGGACCTTTTTCATTGAAAATTTAAATCTAAGAGTGATTTTTCTAGAAAAAACACATAAAGTTTAATTTTTTGAAAGCTGCAAATATTGGTGAAGGGTATTTGCAAAAGATCTCGTTTTCTCAAAATTACTAAACATGTAAGATTCGTTTAGTCCACTAGTAGTTTTAAGGTCTATTCTGCCATATTGGCAAACTGGTATTTGAAAATTGTTCTTAAATCTTCTGTCCGGCGAGCCATCAGCATTCGATTTAGCCCAGGTGTGTTTAACAATAGTTGCATCAGTCGGAACAGCCTCTTGCTCCATAAATTGCAAGTTAATAAAAGACAGTTCAAGATCTCTGAGATCAATTAGAGCAAATCTTATATCACTTTCAAAGTAAAAAATGAACCCTGGGTAAAAATACAAATCCCCTCCATTAGCATTTGCAAAATAAAGTGGTCTAAAGCGTGATTTAATTATATTGATGTTATTTGACCCAAATGATATTTGTTGTCTTTGGACTGCGGCATCCGCATTGGATCGTGTAACCCTTGAATTTTGTGAGCTAGATGAAATCAAGTCCCAAATTTTCGAGCAAGTTGAAAGTTCTCTGTAGGTGTTAGTAAGACTAATAAATTGATTTTGAGTATTTTGATCAATATCTATATCAATATCAACTACACATTTTTCAAATTGATCATTTAAATCAGTTATGTAGGATTTTCTTTCTGAAACGTTTTCTTTGAACCATTTAATGAAAAATCCAATAATAAAAACTAAAGAAATTCCATTTAAGAGTTGGAAAAAGAAAAGTTGAAACTTGGCTTTTTTAATTTCTTTGGTTAGTTCCGCTCGCTCAGTGTAGCATTCATGAAACGTATTTTTAAGGTCAACCAGTGAATTGGAAGAAAGATTAGTTATACTATTTGAACTAATTGAGTTAACAACAGCATCATTTTGTTGGTAATTGCCGCTTTGGTTTCTTGAATTATTTCCACCATCCAGTCGCTGTCTATTGTAAAGTCCAGTCCCAGGAATACCAGTATTTAAGTAGGTGCCATTTCTGCCAATATTTATACTAGCTCCTCTTCCTCCAATAGTTGTGCTAACACCTGATCCACTGAAATTTAGATAAACTCCAGGTAAAATTTTTTGTCGACGTCTGAATCTCATTTTCTATTTTTTAGGATGAATTTGAATTTATTTTGAAGGTTTGTAAAATTGGAAATAAATTTTTTAAGTTTAATTATAAACATTAATTTAAAATTTCAAATTATGAGTCAAATTGAAAAAAAGTGGTATCCAAATATGGTGGGGGATTGCATTGATTGTGGTTTTTATTTTGAGCCTAATTTCTAGCCTATTTAAAGGGAGTACCTGTGGATGCGGCGAAAATGATATTGTAGAACTTCAAAGATCATTGATGTTGTCAAGATCTGAAGCAATTGATTATTGTTGTGAACTCGAAGAGGCTTTGAACTAAAAGAATAGACTATAACTAAGTAAATCTTCAATTGAATTGAAATTAGAACTTCTTAAATTACAATTTAACTCAAAAAAAACCGTTTGATTTTAGGTGATAATTACACCAACAATTTATTAAGCGTAGCAGACACATACTGAATCTAGTTACCGTTTACCACATTCTTTTTTTTGAAGTAAAAATTATTACTATGTTTGAAACAGTTGTCAAATCAAAATAGTTAGAAATGGGAATTAATTTAACTAAAGGAGGCAATGCCTCTATCGGAACACTACAAAAATTTGTGGTTGGAATGGGTTGGGATACCAACGTAACTGACTCAGGTATAGATTTTGACTTGGATGCTTCTGCATTTATGTTGAATTCTAGTGGTAAAATTTTATCTGAAGGGCATTTCGTATTTTATAACAATCTTAAAAGTCCAGAAGGCTGTGTGGAACATACGGGAGATAATCTAACTGGTGCAGGCGATGGTGATGACGAAAGCATAAAAATTGATTTATCCAAACTGCCTGCTGGCTGTGAAAAGATTACATTCGTGGTAACTATTCATGATGCAGAATCAAGAAGGCAAAATTTTGGTCAAGTAAGAAATGCATTTGTTCGTGTTTATGACCCGTCAACAAATGAAGAAATTTTGAAGTACGATTTGGGAGAAGATTTCTCAATAGAAACTGCAGTAGAATTTGGTGAATTATACCGAAAAGATGGGGCCTGGAAATTCAAAGCGATAGGTACTGGATATGCCGGAGGACTTCAAAAATTCGTTGATAAATACTGCTAATGGCAGAATAGGCCATTTAGGAATAAAAAAAGTAACCTTAAAATAACCATTTAATTAATCTTAACAAAAATCAACATGGGAATTAATTTAACAAAAGGGGGTAATACCTCTATCGGATCACTACAAAAATTTGTAGTTGGAATGGGTTGGGATACCAACGATACGGATTCAGGTCAAGCATTTGATTTGGATGCTTCTGCATTTATGTTAAATGCTTCTGGAAAAACTCTATCTGACGCTCACCTGGTATTTTATGGGAATTTGAAAAGCCCTGAAGGATGTGTAGAACATGCAGGAGATAACCTTTCTGGTGCAGGAGATGGTGATGACGAAAGCATTAAAATTGATTTATCAAAATTACCTGCTGGCTGCGAAAAAATCACATTCGTTGTAACAATCCATGAAGGTGAGTCTAGAGGACAAAATTTCGGACAAGTAAGAAATGCTTTTGTTCGTGTGTATGACCCTTCAACTAACGAAGAAATTTTGAAGTACGATTTGGGAGAAGATTTCTCAATTGAAACAGCGATCGAATTTGGTGAATTGTACCAAAAAGAGGGTGCTTGGAAGTTTAAGGCTATCGGAGCAGGTTTTGCTGGTGGACTTCAGAAATTTGTAGATAAATACTGTTAATAATTTAAAAACTTGAATTTATGGCAACTATTAATTTAACAAAAGGGCAAAAAATTAACCTTGAAAAACCAGGGGGAGGGGCTTTGACCAAGGTTTTTATGGGCTTGGGATGGGATCCTGCTATGGGTAGTGCTGACATCGACTTAGACGCATCCTGTATCTGTTTTAATTCTGCTAAAGAAGTGGTTGAAACAATTTGGTTTGGCAATTTGAATGGAGCAGGTGGTTCTGTGAAGCATTCAGGGGATAATTTGACGGGTGATGGTGATGGAGATGACGAAGTAATTAATGTCGACTTATCTAAAGTTCCTTCAAATATTGATTCCTTAGTTTTTACAATTAACTCATTTAGAGGTCAAACTTTTAATGAAGTAGCCAATTGTTTTGCACGATTAGTAGACGCCACTTCTCGACAAGAGCTTTGTATTTTTAAACTTTCTGATAAAGGAAGTAATACAGGTGTCGTAATGTGTCGTATTTATCGCTACAATGGTCAGTGGAAAATAAGTGCTATGGGGCTTCCTGCAAACGGACAAACAGCTCGTGATATAGCTTCCACTGTAAAGAACATGTTTTAATTCAATTTCTAAAAGGAGGGCTTTTTTTGGCCCTCCTTTTTTTTAATACTACTTACCAAACCTTTACTTTTTTGGCATTTAAGACTTATAATTTTAGAATAAATTGTATTTAAAATAACTTCTTAGATCTAATTAGCCTACTATTGAACGATACAACTCATTTACCCTAACTAGGTAAACTGTTGCTATTAATTTTTCCTTAGATAGCCTTGGGTTTTTTGTGATGCATATAATTGCTAAAAAAATTTATCATCACTTTTTTCCAATTGACTAACTATTGAAACTCTTTTCAACTCTCCAATCGTGTAAAATTGCCAAAGCAAGCAAGTAATTTAGGGGGCTACAGGTGTTTAGGATTCCTGGAATTTGTAACAGTTAGAAATATGTAGAACAGGCAAAATCTGTTTTTCTTTTTTTAAATAAAAAGCGCATTAAAAATAAAAAAAGTACTTTAAATTTAGTAGGTTAAATTTTAAAAATTAAAACACCTTCACCATGGCGATCAACCTAAACAAAATCAACCTTCAAAAGGAAAAAGTCATTAGTTTAAAAAAATCCAATGGGATGGTCTCTGAAGCTCCGGCTCAAGTTGTTCTAGCATTGGATTTTTCTGGCTCAATGTTAAATCTTTATCGAGATAATACGGTTCAAACTGTTGTGGAAACAATTCTTCCATTTGGTTTGGCGTTTGATGATAATGGAGAGGTGGACACCTATATTTTTGAGACTGGGTATAAAAAGATTGCAGAACCAATCACCTTAAAAAATTTGGAAGGGTATGTTGAACGAGAAATAATGAAAAAGCATAAGATGGGAGCGACTAATTATGCTCCTGTTTTGGAGGCTATTTATCAGGACTTTGTGAAGACAAAGGGCTTTTTCAATTTTTCTTCTTCTAGTCAAATGGACTATCCAGTTTATATAATTTTTATAACAGATGGAAATAACGCAGATAGAAATAATACAAAGGAAATTGTAAGAAAAATGGCTGAAAAAGCGTTTTTCATTCAATTTATTGGTATTGGGTCTGAAACATTTGAATTTTTAGATCGACTTGATAATCTGACTGGGCGAAAAATAGATAATGCAAATTTCTTTAAAGTGTCAGACATCCGAAAAATGACAGATGATCAGTTGTACAGTGGGTTAATGAATGAATATCCATCTTGGTATCAACTGGCAAAAAATATGCAGTTGTTTAAAAAATAATGATCTTTTTATGAGCATAAATTTAAACAAAGTAGTACTTTAAAAATCAGGTGATACTAAACGGATTAATTTGGCTAAAGATAATTCCGGAAACATTCTGTCTAAGGAAATCACCATTAATCTTAATTGGACACAAGAGAAAAAGGTAGAAAAGCCTTCTGGTTTTTTTGGATCCATAAGTAAAATGTTTGCTAGTACAGATGGAATCGACCTTGATTTAGGTTGTTTTTACGAGCTTCGTAATGGAACCAAAATGGTAATTGACGGGCTTCAATTTTCTAATGGTAAAGGAGGTATTCGCTCGGCACTTTCGAATCAGGGAAGGTATACTGGCCAGCCTTGGATTTGGCATTCTGGAGATGACAGGTCTGGAACTGGAGATGGAGAAAATATTCTCTTAAATCCAACTGGGGTTAAAGATTTGAAACGATTGACGATTTACTGCTTTATATATAAAGGAGTTGCTAATTGGGCCCAAACAAATGCAATTGCTTCGATTAAAGTACCTGGAAACCCTGATATTGTAGTTGAAATGGGGCAGCAGATCAATAAAGAAATGATGTGCGCATTGGCTGAAATCAATTTTGAAGGAAGTGATGAAATTAATGTGAAAAAGCTTGTTACTTTCCACAATGGGCATGCAGAATGTGATCGAGCATACAATTGGGGACTCCAATGGAAAGCGGGAAGTAAATAAATCGCAATCGAAATGAAAAAGTTAATCCTATCAACTATTCTTCCAATCCTAGATTTTCAATTGCTTCTTTTCTTGCAGTTCAGAAATAATTAAAATTGGGTTCAAGCGATCAAACTATCGTACAAGCAAAATTTGAATTGCTCAAAGAATATTGGTTTATAGTTCTTTTTGCTTTTCTAGCACTTATATACATGAGATTCATTGCCCCAAAGATATTTAAAGACTAAATTTAAAACACCCAAAACAAACAAAACATGACAAGAAGACTACCCGTCTATTTAGTATTAGACACATCCGGATCAATGACCGGAGAACCAATTGAAGCGGTTAAAAACGGACTTTCCACTCTTTTGACCGCCTTGAGATCAGATCCCCATGCGCTAGAAACTGCTTATCTTAGCGTGATCACTTTTGATTCTGATGCGGCACAAATAGTTCCTTTAACGGATTTGGCATCTTTTCAGGAGCCCCCCTTAGCAGCTCAAGGAACCACCTCCTTAGGTGAAGCGCTTACCCTTCTTGCAAATTGTATAGATAGGGAGGTAAAGAAATCGAGTCCAGAACAAAAAGGAGATTGGAAGCCGCTTGTATTTTTTATGACAGACGGACAACCAACCGATGATTGGCAAAGAGGATTAAATGATTTCAAGACCAGAAAAACTGGAATGGTTGTCGCTTGTGCAGCAGGAAGTGGTGCGGATACCACCGTTTTAAAGCAAATTACTGACAATGTGGTTATGCTAGATACAGCTGATAAGGCTACGATTGCGGCATATTTTAAATGGGTTTCATCTTCAATTACTACAAGTTCAAAAAAGGTGGAAAATGCTGGCGTTGAATCAACTTCCTTGAGTGAATTACCACCACCACCACCTGAGGTTAATGTTGTGTTTTAATCAATCTTGTTGTAAAGAATGATTGCATATTTTAATCGAATGAAAAAATATCAGAATCGGTTGGATGAAGTTCAGGCTGAGGTCGTCAACATCACTTCAAAAATGAATATTCTGAAAGCTTCCATGACTCAGTTATTAACTCAATCAACACAATACGAAAGAAATGTAATTCAACAAATTATCTCGGGCTTTACTAATCTTGTGGCTGTAATGAATGCTTTTCCAAATTTGAACGGAAATGCTGTGTTTATTCAAAACTATCAAGAAATGGAGAAGCTGGAAGTTGAATTACAGCGCTGTTTAAATGATTACAATGGAACAGTTAAAGTTTATAATGATGGGATTAATACTTTTCCAGCGATGATTCTTGCTTTTATTTTTGGATTTAAGAAAAAGAATTTTGCCAGGAGGAATTAGGTATGGAATTAAAAAAAGGCAATAGAGCTGATCTTAATGCGTCTAGATTTAAAATTGGACTCGGCTGGGATCCAAGTGTTCGAGATGATGAAGAATTCGATTTAGACGTTAGTGCTTTTATCTTAGATCAAACTGGTAAAGTCATTTTTGACGGTACGTCAAGAGGGGAAAAGTTCATTGTTTTTTACAACAGCGATGACCGAATTATTCCAAGTGATTTGGATAAAGGTATCTTCAGATTAGAGCCTTATGATCCATTAAAGTATCCTGATAAAGAAAAGGACTATAGAGAAAAAACCAGACCGGTAAGCCCCAATTTTGAAGTAATTGGTTCAATAGATGACAAGGATGGTCGAACTAGCGATGGAGATGACGATGAAGATATGTTTATCGATTTAAGTAAACTCCATCCTGAGGCGAAAGAAATAATCATAGTTGTGTCGATATATGAAGCCAGTGAAAGATATAATCAGAACTTCGGTCAGGTAAAAAACTCGTACATAAGAGTCGTAGATCACAATACAAATCAAGAGATTTTGAAGTACGAGTTAGATGAAGATTTTTCTTCGGAAGATGCAGTTGAGTTTGGGCGTATTTATAAAAGAAATGAAACCTGGCGCTTTGAAGCACTAGGAAATGGGAGTAACGGAGGATTAGAGTTTTATATAAGTAAATATTCATCTTTCCTTCAATAAAATAAACATAGCATATATGGCAATTTCATTGGCAAAGGGTCAAAAAATAGACCTTACAAAATCCTCTGGAGAAAGTTTAACCAACTTCTGTGTTGGTGTGAACTGGGGGGCAATTGTTACAGAGAAAAAATCATTTTGGGGAGGAATTAACAAGGAAGTACAAGATGTTGATCTTGACTTGAGTTGCGTGCTTACAGATGCTTCGGGTGAATTGGTAGATTACATCTATTCACCAGACTACAATGGTTTTTTAGAAAAAAACAATCTTCCTTTAGGAAAATTGTCAACCAGAGATGGTGCATTAAAGCACAGTGGCGATGATAGAAAAGGAGATCTTGATGGAGATGATGGACTTGATAATGAAATTATTTCAGTCGATTTAAATAAGGTAGATAGTAACGTAGATAAAATATTTTTTTTCCTAAACATTTACCTTAATCAAGGACAAAACTTTGATTTTTCGCATGTTCCTTATGCAAAGATTAGAATGTATGAAGGGACGAGCAAAAAAGTGAATACTGTTTTTGCAAACTATGATATTGCAACAAATAGTTCCTTTGCGGGTAAGGGTGCGCTTATTTTAGGAAAATTATACCGTAGAAATAATGTTTGGCGATTTGATGCAATTGGAGATCCAACTGCTGACAAAATATTTCTTCAAACCTTGACGCATATTTTATCTAATTACGCTAAATAAATCATTTTTGAAATGAGGAGACTGCCCGTATTTATCTTGATTGATTCCTCTACTTCAATGAAAGGAGAAGCAATTAATGCGGTGAATTCAGGGTTGAAGACACTAATTCAAGATTTGAGGAAGAATCCTTTTGCATTAGAAACCGTTTTTTTGAGTGTTATTTCATTTAATACATTGGCGTTTATCGTTCGGCCTTTTGAAGATATATTGAACAATGTATATGTGTCTATTGAGGCTAAAGGACAATCTAATTTTGGGTTAGGTCTTCAAATGCTTATGGATGAAATGAAAGTAAACATTAAGAAAACAACAAATGAAACAAAAGGGGATTGGCGGCCACTTGTGTTTTTTATGACCGATGGTCGTCCTAGCGGGGCTTGGAAGACTAAATTGAAAGAGTTTCATTCAATCAATGTTGGTAAATGGGTAGTCTGTGCCTGCGGAGTTAAATCTAATTTACAAATTATTGAAACGATGGGTGGGGATATTGTGGTTTTAAATAATAAAACGGAAGATAGTATTAGTTCTTTCTTTAAGTGGGTTAGTTCTTCTATTACTATTCATTCCAAAAGCATTTCACAAAATAATAAGGATAGTTTTTCGAAAGAAAAGTTTAAAATTTATTTGAATAAATGAGAAGGTTACCAGTATACATACTTTTGGAAACGGCAGGCGGAATGCGAGGTCAAAGAATTGAGGCCGTTAAGAATGGACTGGATGTAATGGTTAGTCGTTTGAGACAAGATCCTTTTGCTCTAGAATCAGTTTTTATTAGCCTGATTAGGTTTGATCGAAAACCAGAAGTAATTGTTCCACTTACTGAATTAGAACTTCTTCAAATTCCAGAGATAGAAATTCATCAATCTTCACCTCCACATACTGGTGAAGCGTTGGAATTTTTATGCGATCAAGTAGAAGCGGAGTTAATTAAGAGTTCAGAAGACCAAAAAGGAGATTGGAGACCCTTATTGTTTATT
>CAMCBC010000062.1 GCA_945872775.1 Spirosoma fluviale
CCGCTGATTGTTGGCTGGATCAATCCACAAGTCGTGGTGATCGCCATGAGGGGCATTGGCACCTTTGAAGGTTTTGCCCCCATTGGTTGATTTATGGTAACTCACATTGAGTACATAGATCGTCTCTTCTTGTTGAGGATCGGCATAAATTCGAGAATAATACCAGGCGCGTTGACGAAGGTTGCGGTCTTCATTTACCAGTTCCCAAGTCTGTCCAGCATCTTTTGAGGTATAGACGCCTCCCTTGTCATTTTCAATGATGGCATACAATCGGTTGGAATTCTTAGGCGATACGGTGATGCCCATGATGCCCAAAAGTCCTTTAGGGAAAGTTTCCTTGGAGGAAAGCTCTTCCCAAGTTTTTCCTCCATTGGAGGATTTGAATAGTTTGGAACCCGGTCCACCGCTTTCCAGGCTGTAGGGAGTTCGCTTCAGTTCCCAGGTAGAGGCATAGAGTACTTCTGGATTGTTGGGGTCTAAAATCAGATCTACAGCTCCAGAGACGTCGTTAACGAAGAGTACTTTTTCCCAGTTTTGACCGCCATCGGTAGTTTTGAATACTCCACGCATCGCATCGGGCTTAAAGATATCTCCTAGTACGGCTGCATACACCACGTTGGGATTGGTAGGATGAATGCGCAGTCGAGATACGAATCGGCTTTTGTCGAGGCCAGCGCGGGCCCAGGTCTTGCCTGCATCCGCAGTTTTCCAAATTCCATATCCAAAGGAAACATTGCCTCGGACGGTTTTTTCACCACCACCGGCATAGACCGTTGACGTATCGGATTCGGAAACGGCGACTGCCCCCATGGAACCTCCAAAAAATCCATCTGAAACGGATTTCCAGGTTTGGCCTGCATCGGACGTTTTCCAAATTCCCCCACCGGTAGAGGCAAAGTAGTAGGATTTGTCATTGCCTTTCACGCCTGATACCGCATCCGCTCTACCGCCTCTAAATGGACCTACAAGGCGCCACTGAACAGCATCATAGAGTTTGGGGTCAGGAATTTGTTGCCCAATTGAGGGGAAACTAAGCAGAATAAGTAGCAGAAGAATGCTACTTCGAAGAATCGATTGAAATGGAATCATAGGGATTGAATTAATTTCTAAATTTTAAAGTAGGTAAAAAGTGGGAAAAGGCATTCAAAAAAATGATTAGTGGACGAAAGTTGGGACTAGGGCAAAAAAAAACCTCTTCCGAGGAAGAGGTTTTTGTTCGTTGTGGTGGAGATTAATCTTGAGCAGGAAGGATGCTCACATAAGATCTGCCATCAAATTTTTTCTTGAAGGTTACTACACCATTGGTCAATGCGAATAGGGTATGGTCTTTACCAACTCCTACATTGAGTCCTGGGTGATGCTTTGTACCTCTTTGTCTTACAATTATGTTTCCTGCGATAACTGCTTCACCGCCGTACTTTTTCACACCTAATCTTTTAGAATGTGATTCGCGACCGTTCTTGGAACTACCTACACCTTTTTTGTGTGCCATGGTTTGATTCGTTTATGATTCTTTTGGAAAAAAATCTTATAGCGTGATTGATTCGATCATTACTTTGGTGAAGTCTTGTCTGTGACCATTCTTCTTTTTGTAGCCCTTGCGGCGCTTCTTTTTAAAGATAATCACTTTATCACCTTTTACATGATCCAGAATTTTTCCGGATACCTTAGCTCCTGCGAGTAGCGGAGCGCCTACAGACACAGTGCCATTGGCTTCAGCCAACAAGACCTGGTCAAATTCCACGGAAGCGCCAGTTGTTCCAGCCAGTTTAGGGGCGTAGACGAACTGATCTTTTGTTACTTTGAACTGCTTTCCTGCGATGTTAACAATTGCGTACATGTTCTTGATTTATCGAAATCGGAGTGCAAATATAGGAATTGAAATGAAACTAAAAAAACATTTGTCAAAAATGATAAAAAGATAAGTACCCTTTTTTGGTGGAGGTTTGGACGCTCCTTTTTCAGGCCGGATTACTTCCTCTTTTGTGGAAACCCAATTTTTTAAGCAAAAACAGTCATTTTTTTAACTAATTGATTTATAATAGTTTAACTTATAAAATTGACTTAAAATTGTTTTGACTTATGTTCAAAATAGAATTCGGACCGAAGCCAAAAAAAAAATTTTTTGAATTTGAAAAATATTCAAATGGGCAAAATTGAGAAATAAAATTGATTCTTTACTTTATTTTTTATTAGGTAACCTATTGTATTATAATAGCTTATACCATTTTTGACTATCGGTCATTATGCTTGTTTTACAGCTTTGGAGTAACTTTTTTATTCGCTTTTTCATCCTCATATTTGTTGACTAGCTGTTCTGAAAAGGCAGCTTTTTCCTTCATTGGAATCCCCTAAGGCCTTTTATTAGGCTAAAATACCCAACCCTACGATTACAACTACAAGAGAGCGATGCAGCACGAGCCGATTTTACAAGAAAACAGTAACCGATTTGTCTTATTTCCAATCCAGCATGCCGACATCTGGCAATACTACAAGAAAGCAGAAGCTAGCTTTTGGACTGCTGAGGAAATTGATTTGAGTCAAGACCTAACGGACTGGAAAAATCTAAATGATGGAGAAAGACATTTCATTTCTCACATTCTTGCCTTTTTTGCTGCCTCTGACGGGATTGTAAACGAAAACCTAGCGGAGCATTTCGTCGCTGAAGTACAGTATACCGAAGCCAAGTTTTTCTACGGTTTTCAAATCGCTATGGAAAACATCCACTCTGAGACCTATTCCTTACTTATCGATACCTACATCAAAGACAATGCGGAGCGCGATCGCCTACTCAATGCGATTGAGCACATCGACTGCGTGAAGAAAAAAGCAGATTGGGCATTGCGTTGGATTGACAATGGTAGTTTCCAGGAGCGTCTGATTGCCTTTGCAGCAGTAGAAGGTATTTTCTTCTCTGGATCCTTTTGCTCGATCTTCTGGTTGAAGAAAAGAGGATTGATGCCAGGACTAACCTTCTCGAATGAATTGATTTCAAGAGACGAAGGATTGCACTGCGATTTTGCTTGTCACTTGTACACCAAGCACGTCAACAACCAGCTTCCAAAAGAGACGGTTCGCCAGATCATCATGGATGCGGTAGCCATCGAAAAAGAATTTGTGACGGACGCTTTACCTGTACGATTGATCGGAATGAATGCTGATTTGATGTGTCAATACATCGAATTCGTAGCCGACAGACTCCTACTAGAACTCGGCTGTGAAAAAGAATGGAATAGCGGCAATCCATTCGATTTTATGGACATGATCTCCCTACAGGGCAAAACTAATTTCTTCGAAAAACGAGTGGGCGACTACCAGAAAGCTGGTGTAATGAAGTCCACCGAGACGGCAGATACTGGAGCCCGATTCTCAATTGGAGAAGATTTCTAAAGGCAACTAGTACCCAATAATACCTATTCTAAACACCCCCTTTAATTCATCGCCTGAGTATGTTAGTAATAAAAAGAGACGGAAGAAGAGAATCAGTACGATTCGACAAGATCACTGCAAGGATAGAGAATCTTTGCTATGAACTAGATCCAAAATTCATCCAGCCCATAGAGGTTGCCAAAAAGGTAATCGATGGCTTGTACGATGGAGTGACCACTTCCGAACTCGATAACCTAGCTGCAGAGGTCTGTGCTTCCCTCACGGTAAGGCACCCAGACTATGCAATTTTGGCGGCACGAATTGCCATCTCTAACCTACACAAAACTACCAGCCAGTCTTTTTCCAATACCATGAAAAGACTGTACACTTATGTCAATCCAAAAACTGGCGCCAATGCCCAGTTACTCGACACCGAGGTATACGGCATCATTAAGCAACACGCAGCGAAACTCGATGAGGCGATCGATTACAAGCGTGACTTTAGCTACGACTACTTTGGGTACAAAACCTTGGAAAGAAGCTACCTCATCCGTCTGGATGGAAAAGTAGTGGAACGTCCACAACACATGCTGATGCGGGTGGCAGTAGGCATTCACCGTGAAGATTTGGATGCAGCAATTGAAACCTACGACTTGCTCTCCGAAAAATGGTTTACACACGCTACCCCTACTCTCTTCAACGCAGGTACGCCTAAACCACAGCTCTCTTCTTGCTTTCTCCTCACCATGAAGGATGACAGCATCGATGGCATTTACGATACCTTGAAGTCTTGTGCCAAAATCTCTCAATCCGCGGGTGGAATCGGACTTTCGATCCACAACATCCGAGCTAAGGGAAGCTACATCAAAGGCACCAATGGCTTATCCAATGGCATTGTTCCAATGCTTCGAAACTTTGACATGACTGCCCGTTACGTAGATCAAGGCGGAGGAAAGCGAAAAGGAAGTTTTGCCATCTACTTGGAGCCTTGGCACGCAGATATCAAGGACTTCCTTGAACTACGTCGAAACCATGGTAAGGAAGAAATGCGCGCCAGAGACCTTTTCTATGCCTTGTGGATCCCAGATCTATTCATGCAGCGCGTGGAGAACAACGAAGATTGGTCTCTTTTCTGCCCTAACGAAGCCCCAGGCCTTGCAGATTGCCATGGAGAAGAATTTGTAAGATTGTACGAGAAGTACGAAAAAGAAGGTAGAGCGAGAGAAACCATCAAAGCACAGGAACTCTGGTTTGAAGTATTGGAATCCCAAATCGAAACCGGTACGCCTTACATGCTCTACAAGGATGCTGCTAACGGCAAGTCCAACCAGCAGAACTTGGGAACCATCAAGTCTTCCAACCTGTGCACCGAGATCATCGAATATACCGCACCGGATGAGGTAGCAGTATGTAACCTAGCCTCTATTGCCTTACCAAAATTTGTAATTGCTGGTGAAGATGGCGTACTACGTTTTGATCACCAAAAACTATACGAGATCACCAAAGTAGCTACCCGTAACCTAAACAAGGTAATCGACATCAACTACTACCCTGTAGAGGAAGCTAGAAAGTCCAACTTCAGACACCGTCCGATCGGCTTGGGTATTCAAGGATTAGCCGATGCCTTTATTCTACTTCGAATGCCTTTCGATTCCGTAGAAGCAAGAGGGCTCAACGAGGACATCTTTGAAACCATTTACTATGCAGCAGTGGAAACCTCCATGGAGCTTGCAAAAACCCAAGGCACCTACGAGACCTACGACGGTTGCCCTGCTTCCAAAGGAATTCTTCAGTTTGACATGTGGGGTGTAACTCCTAAATCTGGTCGTTACGATTGGGATTCCTTGAAGGAGAAAGTGAAAAAGTTCGGCTTAAGAAACTCCCTATTGGTAGCGCCTATGCCAACTGCTTCGACGTCTCAAATCCTCGGCAATAACGAATGCTTTGAGCCTTATACTTCAAATATCTACACGAGAAGAACCCTTTCAGGGGAATTTATTGTGGTCAACAAGCATTTGATGAAAGACTTGATTGACTTGGGATTGTGGAATGACACCATGAGAAATCGCCTCATCTCCACCAACGGATCTGTTTTGGCAGTTCCTGGAATTCCTCAAAACATCAAGGATCTATACAAGACCGTTTGGGAGATCTCTCAGAAAATCATCATTGATATGTCCGCAGATCGTGGCGCCTACATTTGCCAGTCTCAAAGCATGAACATCTTCATGCAGGATCCAAACTTTGGCAAGCTGACCTCCATGCACTTCTATGCATGGAAGAAAGGACTGAAGACAGGCATGTACTACCTACGCTCTCAAGCAGCTACGGCAGCGATCAAGTTTACCTTGGACAAGTCTCAGCTTGAGCAACCAAAAATAGAGAAGGCAAACGAAATTGAAGACCAAAAAACACAAAAGCAGGACGCCATCGCTTGTTCCCTGGATAATCCAGAGGGTTGCGAAATGTGCGGAAGCTAAATCGATATTCTAGAGTTCATTAATGAATAAAGGCGTTTGATTCTATCAAACGCTTTTTTTTTCTATATTCATTCCCATGACTACAGAGACACTTCTCCAAAGGCTCCAAAACTTGAGCCTCCAATCCGAGGCTAAGTTTGGCATACTCACTCCACAGCACATGGTTGAACATTTGACTATCACAGTCAAACTGTCCGCAGGAAGAATTCCTATACCGGTATTTGAACCCAACGAAAAACAGCTCGCTAGAAAGCAGGCGCTGCTTTTTACGGACATCCCTTTTCCACAAGGAGTTAAGGCGCCAGGCCTACCTGACACCTTACTTGAACTTCGCTATCCAGATCTAGAAACTGCAAAAGCAGAACTAATCAAAAGCTATGAGGCTTACCACCTGCTGTTTCAAGAAAATCCAAAGAAGCATACTCCTCACCCTGGGTTTGGGCTGCTCAATTACGAGGAGTGGGAACTATTTCATGCCAAACACATGGACCACCACTTGGGTCAATTTGGCTGTTAAAAAGTACCTGACGCTCTTTTATTCAATCGTAGATACTCCTCCAGACACCATAAACTTCATTACATCTGAATTTTTCACTCCTTTGAGTGGGGTTACTTTGTCACGCTTCACCAAGAATACATTCCCAGATACATTGTAGCTATGTGGGAAATAAACCGCTACAAAGTCAGGTTCGCCAACGGGAGACATCTCCTCTTGGGTGACAAATCCGAGACGCTTCATATTCTCAGAAACTTCTACTATCACGGGAGAGTTAAACTTCTTTTTTTCTCCCACAAAGGCCCCCATCAAATCCTTGATCGAAGTATACAAAAGGTTTACAAATGGAATCTTAAATACCGTTCGCTCAAACCAATCAAAAAGTGGCTTGGTAAAGAATAAGCTTGCCAAATACCCTACAAACGTAATTAGTGCGAGAACCATTAAGATCCCAATCCCCGGAATGGGCACTGGAATCAAGTTGTCAAGAAATAGAAACAGTTGATAGATGATGTAGACCGTTACCGCTAAAGGAGTGAGAAACAACAGTCCTCTAAAGAAATAAGCGAGTAATTTTCGGTAGGTAAATGCCATAATTAGGGTGTTAGAATAAGTTCAACCAAGCGTAGCATCAACAAAAGATTCAGTCAAGAAGTTTAATTTTTACTGAACGGTAGTAAATCACACTCTCCGGATCATGAGCTTGAAGGGCAATGGTGCCTCTGCCGAAGCGTTTTGGATCGCCAGGACTCCAAGTTCTTTGGGTATCTGCCGACTCGTCGTACTCCATGATTACGGTGCCATTCAGGGCCACGGATATCTGATCTCCCTTGACCACCACATGATAGGTGTACCATTCGCCATCCTGAACATACACCTCACGTACGTCTTGCACTGCATAAAGGCTTCCTGACTTCCGCCAGTCCGAATGGCTTTGATTTACCTGTACCTCATAGCCTTTTTCTGGCCAACCCGTTTCCTGATAAGAAGTGTGAATGAAGATCCCCGAATTGGCCTTAGGCATAGTTTTCACTTCTACGAGCAGTTCAAAATTTTTAAAGTCAGCATTTCCAACTTTCCCCACATAAAAGGCGTGTGCCCTCGGCCCTGAGACTTTCAGCAATTTGTCTTCGATCGAAAAGGAACCTGGATTCTCAGAAATTCTCCAACCTTCTAGATCCGTTCCAGAAAACAGCTCAATCCAAGGATTATTTTGGCCAAAACTGGAAATTTGAAAAACAAAGAACAAGAGGAGTGTTGCTGTAATTTTCATGTGATGTGGGCTAAGGTGAATGCAATGAATATACTCAATAATTCAGAGCACAAAAAAGGCCCTGAAGAAACTTCAGGGCCTTCTGTGTAAATCTTTATCTGATTATAGGTCAATTCCCATGAAGGACATGAACGCGATACCCATCAATCCAGTAAGTAGCATCGTAATTCCAAGACCTTTCAATCCATTAGGAACTTGAGAATACTTCAATCGCTCACGGATGGCTGCTAGCAATACAATCGCCAACATAAAGCCAAAGCCAGATCCAAAACCATAGACTGCAGACTCAGCCAAGGTGTAATCCCGTTGTGCCATAAACAAACAGCCACCTAGGATCGCACAGTTTACTGCAATCAAAGGAAGGAAAATACCCAACTGCCCATAAAGTGATGGGGAAAATTTCTCCACGACCATCTCTACCAACTGCACAATGCCCGCGATGATCGCGATAAACATGATGAAGCGGAGGAAAGACAAATCGATAGTGGTCATGCTTGCGGAAATCCAGGTCAAGGCTCCTTCTTTCAAGACAAACTCATTCAGAATCCAGTTGAAGGGAACTGTAACTCCCAATACAAACACTACTGCAGCACCGAGGCCCACAGCTGTACTTACTTTTTTGGAAACGGCAAGAAAGGAGCACATTCCCAAAAAGTATGCGAAAATCATGTTATCAATGAAAATCGATCGAATACCTAAGCTAAATAATTCCATGGTCGCTTGTCTTAATTAATGTTCTACATAGCCTGTTTTGGTACGCTGTACCCAAACAATCAATCCCAAAATAATAAATGCACCTACTGGCGTCACCATCAATCCATTGGTGGCCAACTTGAAATCTGGACCAAACAAACTGGAAACATAGCTAAAAACAGGAACGCCAAAAACTGCTCCAGAACCCCAAAGCTCTCGGAAGAAAGCTACAGTAAGGATAATCCAGGAATAGCCAAGTGCTGAACCCAAACCATCAAGCATGGAATCATAAGGCTTGTTACCCATGGCAAAAGCCTCCAAACGGCCCATTACAATACAGTTGGTAATGATCAATCCAATGAATACCGAAAGTTCCTTGTACATGTCATACGCGAAAGCTTTCAGGATCTCACTCACGATGGTAACAAGCGTCGCTACTACCGCCAATTGAACGATGATTCGCACACGTGCAGGAATGGTATTTCGCATCAAGGAGATTGCAAAATTGGATAGGGCAACTACAAAAATTACCGAGATTGCCATAACCAAGGTAGGCTGCATCTGTGTGGTAACAGCCAATGAAGAACAAATACCAAGAACTTGAACCGTTACTGGGTTGTCATCTATAAGCGGGTCTGTGATTAATTTTTTTCTTCTCTTCGAGAGTAAAGACTCTGAAGGCTTAACTACCACTTCCTTTTCTAATGTTTCAGTACTCATAAGTCAGTTGTTTTAATGAGTTAATGTTAAAGTGCAGCTACTGCCGCCTTGGGAGTTGACTTTGCTTTGATGTAGCTTTCATAGTAACCCATGTAAGCTTTCAACATGTTGTTGACTCCATTTCCTGTAATTGTCGCACCAGACATGCCATCTACCTTGTGTGCATCATCTCCGTACTCTTTACCCTCTCCTTTTTGCATCATCACGGTGACTAAGGCACCCGATTCGTCAAAAATTTTCTTGCCCACATAACGCTCCATCACTTTTGCTTCCGTGATTCGTGCACCAAGACCTGGGGTCTCTGCTGCGTGAGCTAAGGTAATACCACCAATGGTGTTCATGTCTGTTTCAAGGGCTAGGTATCCCCAAATTGCATCCCATAGCCCTGCTCCATACATCGGAAAGATGTAAGATTCAACTGCCTCTGGATTGCCTTCAGCATGGAAAATAAATATAGGATACGAACGCTCTTCTGCTGGCTTCTTGTAATCCTGTGCGATTTCAACCTTCTCAGCAGTGATTCCTTCCTTCGTAATTTCAGCACCCGAAAGGTCAACTACGGTAGAGGAGATACGCGTTTCATAAAACTTGTTTACTTGTTCTGGGGTCATGGCAGCGATCTCTTCTGCTGAAATCACGGCACCCAAAATTTGCTTTTTCTTATCCAAAGCAATGGCTTCTTGTTGCCAAGGGCCCAATACCTGAGCCGACCCTGAAAGTAACAATCCCAGGATGATGGTCAATACTGCCGAATAAACGATGATGTAAGTATTAGACTGTTGCACGTTGTAACCTCCTTGTTTTATTTGCCTTCACTACATAATGATCAATCAATGGCGCCACCACATTCATAAAGAGTACCGCCAACATGATGCCTTCTGGATAAGCCGGGTTGGTGACACGAATGATGACTGTCAGCACCCCAATCAAGATCCCGTATATCCATTTCCCTAACTCTGTCTGCGCAGCAGATACAGGGTCAGTAGCCATAAATACCACACCAAAAGCCAAACCACCCATTACCAAATGGTAGTGTGCCGGCATGGCCATGAATTCGTTTACTTGCAGTGCATTCATCACGAGACCCATCGCATACGCACCACCAAATCCACCGACGATGATTTTCCAGCTTGCTACGCCTGTGGCCACTAGGATCACAGCGCCAATCAAAGCCATCAAGGTAGAAGTTTCACCGATGGAACCAGGGATCCAACCCATAAACATGCTCATGAAGCTGTAGTCAGCTCCCAAAGCTGCATTGTGTGTAGACAAAGCCTCCACTACAGGAGTACCATCTACGCTAGAATTGTAGGCTACTGCTAGGGCTGTTGCTCCAGAGAATCCGTCCACTGCAGGCTTATCTCCAAGGTAAGTCCATACCAAGTCTCCAGAGATTTGTGCTGGATAGGCAAAGTAAAGGAACGCACGTGCCGTCATGGCCACATTGAGAATATTCATTCCCGTACCACCAAAAACCTCTTTACCGATCACTACCGCAAAGATGGTAGCCAAAGCCACCTGCCAAAGCGGAATGAACGGAGGCATCACCAAAGCAATCAACATCCCCGTCACGAGGTAGCCCTCAGAGATGGGGTGGTTGCGAATCACACAAAAGGTGAACTCTGTCAACAAACCCACCGCATAGGAAACAATCAAAATTGGAAGCACTGATAGTGCGCCAAATATGGCTTTGTCAAGGAAAGTTCCTTCAGCACCTGTAGCAATGAAATGCTGGTGACCAATATTTAAAATACCAAAAAGCAAAGCTGGGATCATGGCAATTACAACCGTGATCATCACGCGCTTCAAATCAGTGGCATCTTTGATCTGCGCACCTTTGGACTTGGTAACCAAGTCTGGGGCAAATGCAATTGTTCGGTGCCCCTCGTACAGGGTATGGAATTTTTCCCACTTGCCGCCCTTTTCAAAGTTTGGCTTCATTCCATCGAAGAGATTTTGTAATAACTTCATAGCTTAATTGTACATTAATAATTCAATCCCATGGCGAACGAGCTCTTGCAACTCGTTTTTGGACGGATCCACAAACTCGCAAAGCGCCACATCTTCCTCTATCACTTCATACAAACCTAATTCCTCCATTTCATCAAAGTCCTCGGTCACGATCGCCTTGAAAAGGTAGGTAGGCAAAATATCCATTGGCATTACCTTTTCAAATACTCCAGATACTACAAATGGACGCTCTTCCCCGTGGGTGTTGGTATCCACTTTAAATTCTCCTCTATTGAGGAAGGAAAACATACCAATTGCCTTGTGAAAGCTAAGTTTGGAAGAACTAGGCTTCAACCAACCCAAGAACTCCTCGTATTTGCCTTCAGGGATTACCGTTACCTGGTTGTGGTAAAAACCTAAATACCCTTGTGCATCTACTTTCTCTCCTGTCAACACATTGCCAGCGATAATTCTAAGGCTATCTGCTTGAGCCTTGCCACCTACAAATGTACTTACATTAGCTCCAGTGAAGGTCTTTACATAGCCTCTTTGAGACATCTCAGATCCTGTCAAGGCAATTACCTTGGAAGCATCATAAATGCCTTCCAAAACAAACTTGCCAATTTGAACTACCCCATAAGGTGCGATGGTCCAAGCGATATCTCCTTTGTTGATTGGATCTAAGTGATGGATCTGCGTTCCCACATTTCCCGCAGGGTGTGGTCCAGAAAACTGGTTGACTTGCGCATTTTTTACACCTGAATAAATTGCTGGAACAGCCTTGGAACCATCCACATTGAGGTGGACTTTGCCCGAAGTCAATTTAGCAAGGGCATCAATGCCTGCCTGAAAATAGCGCTCCTCGCCTTGAAGCAAGAAGGGTACTTCAGGAGCCAAAGGATGCGTGTCAAACCCAGAAACAAAAATTGCTTTAGGCGTGTCTGCAGGATTGGCAACAATACCAAAAGGACGCTGAATCAAATTTGGCCAGACACCAGAAGCTGCAAGCTTATCCGCTAAAGCAGCACGATCTTGGTTGAGGTCCAAAGCACCAGATTTTTCATGCGAAACCGTAGCATCAGCAAGAATTTTAATTTCCAATAACTTTCTCTTGTCCCCTCTTTTGATCTCCACTACCTCTCCAGAAACTGGGGAAGCATAGATGACCTGGTCCATGGCTTTGTCCAAAAGAATTGGAGTACCTGCTTTTACAGTATCTCCCTCATTTACGAGCACTTTGGGACGCTGAATCCCCGGAAAATCCGTGGGTTTAATGGCAAAGGTGGTCGCTGCAGCTACTTGGATAAACTCTAGGGGAGCCTTACCAACTAGATTTAGGTCAAATCCTTTTTTAAGCTTCACTATTTTTGACATATCTGTATGGAACTATGAGCCTTGAAAAACGCCACAAATCTAAGTAAAAACCTTTTGAGATGGAGCTTAAGTCACATTATTTGTTGGAACTTTTGTTATAAAGAATTTTGCTAGCGAGAGACAAACTTAATCTTGAAGTAAACGCTCTTCAATGCCGTCCACATAAGATTTCACTTGCTCCATCAACCACATCGGCGTGGAGGTTGCCCCACAGATCCCGACACGCTCAGCCTGTTGAAACCAGTCTTGATCGATTTCTTCCTCACTCTCAATGAAATAGCTTCTCGGATTCTCAGAAAGACACACTTGATACAAGGCTTTTCCATTGGAACTCTTCTTGCCTGACACAAATAAGATGACATCGTTTTCCTGAGCAAATCGCTGCAACTGTGGCTCACGATTGGATACTTGCCTGCAGATGGAGTCATTGGAGTTGAAATCAATCTCTGTCAATTCTCCTTTGGCAGCCTTAATTTTTTCTTCAATTTTCGCAGACAAGGCATAAAATCCTTTGGTGCTCTTCGTGGTCTGGCTAAATAATGTGATGGGGCGATTGTAATCGATCTTTTCCAAATCAGCATCCTCCATCACCACAATCGCTTTTTCTAAGGTCTGACCCGTAAGTCCAATGACTTCGGCATGGCCTTTTTTACCATAGATGACAATCTGACCCTTTTCACGCTCCATTTTATCAAAGGCATTCTTGACCCGATGTTGGAGTTTGAGTACAACCGGGCAGGACGCATCAATCAATTCAATGTTATTCTCGATGGCCAACCGGTAGGTTTCTGGTGGTTCGCCATGCGCGCGGATCAAGACCTTACAGTTACTCAACTCCTGAAGCTGCTCGCGATCAATCACCACCAAACCCTTCGCGCTGAGCCGCTTGACTTCCATGTCGTTGTGCACAATGTCGCCAAGACAATACAGCGGCTCCTTGTTTTCCATCTCATCCTCTGCCATTTTAATGGCAAATTCCACCCCAAAACAATAGCCCGAATTTTTATCTATGGTTACTTGCATTGATTAGTTAATTAAGCGTTACTTTTTTTACCAAGTCGATGATTTGTTCCACTTGTTCGGAAAAAGTCAAGGAACTGGTGTCAATTTCAATGGCATCTGAAACTTTCAGCAAGGGGCTCTCCGTCCTGTTGGAGTCTACCTCATCTCTAGTTTCTAAGTTCAATTTGATCTCTTCTAAGGAGGCATGCTCCCCTTTCGCAAGCAATTCTAGTTGGCGACGCTTGGCTCGTGTCTCTACGTCTGCGGTCATGAAAAGTTTTAGTTCTGCCTCTGGGAAGACCACGGAGCCGATGTCTCTTCCATCCATGACCACCCCTTTCTGTTGACCAAGCTTTTGTTGTTGAGCTACTAGCGCTGCACGAATCTCCTTGACCGTGGCCACCTCACTCACTCGCTCGGATATTCGCATGGTCCGAATCTCGTCCTCCACATTGACCCCATTGAGATAGGTTTCCTGTTGGAGCGTCGTAGGATTGTGCTGAAATGTTATTTGAAGACTTTTCAAGCCTTTTTCTACATCGGCAGCATGGAGTGGAGATAGCTTTTCATTCAAAAAATGTAAGGCTGTGGCGCGGTACATGGCGCCAGAATCGATGTAGGTAAAGCCAAGTTTTTTGGCTACCTCCTTCGCAGTCGAACTTTTTCCACAACCCGAATACCCGTCTATGGCGATGACAATGTTGTTCATCAAAAAACCTCTCTTTTTTTACTGCCTAAAATCTGGGCAAATATAGTAGTTTTAGCAGTACCTATCTTCAAAAAATCAAAGATCATTGCTGTAAAATCAATCAAAATAATTTATCCATTGCATCCCCATTCCATGATCCTAGAAGCGCAGCTAATTGACCTCCACCTCCGGCAAATCTACCCGGTTGCCCTCGAGGTGGAAGACCAAAAAATTAAGAAAATAGCTAAAATAGCTTCCAAACCCGGATTACCCTACCTCCTCCCAGGCTTTATTGATGCCCATGTCCATGTGGAATCCTCCATGCTGGTTCCTTCGGAATTTGCCCGACTTGCGGTCGTTCACGGGACCGTGGCCACCATCTCTGATCCTCACGAAATCGCAAATGTCTGTGGCATGCAGGGAGTAGAATACATGATTGAAAA
The DNA here is from genome assembly GCA_945872775.1 of Spirosoma fluviale. Classification (GTDB taxonomy): domain Bacteria; phylum Bacteroidota; class Bacteroidia; order Cytophagales; family Cyclobacteriaceae; genus Algoriphagus. The sequence continues at coordinate 14,489 of CAMCBC010000062.1, forward strand.
TGGAAAACAGGTGCCCTTTCACTTCTTTTTTGGGGCCCCTTCCTGTGTACCCGCAACCCCCTTTGAAACTGCCGGCGGTGAAATCAATGTAGCCGATATTGAAACCTTGATGAGCCGTCCGGAG
>CAMCBC010000063.1 GCA_945872775.1 Spirosoma fluviale
CCTCAACTACTATGAAAACTTTTCCAATCGCTCTTCTCGCTCTTCTCGGTTTGTTATCTCCTTTTTTTTCATGCCAAGCCAAGGAGGGTGACCCAGTTCCTGATCCGGTAACTTCCCAAAAATTCGCTACGAAAACAGAGAAGATGAACATCAAGGTGGATACCCTCCATACGGGCTTCCAAAACCCTTGGGGCATGACCTGGATCAATGCAGAAACCCTGCTGGTGACGGAAAAGAAAGGGGAGCTCCTTATTTTCAAAAAAGACAAATTCTCTGGTCAAAAAGTAACTGGACTTCCCGCATTTTATACCAGTGGCCAAGCTGGCTTGCTGGATATTGCTGTCCATCCCAATTATGCGCAGAATGGCTGGATCTACATTGCATACGCCAAGCCTATAGGTAATGGAGGGGCCACTGCAATCGCTCGATTTAAATTGTCAGGAACTGCTGTGGCATCCTTTGAAGAACTGATCGTCACTTCTCCAGAATGGAATGGAGGAACTCACTACGGCAGCAGAATTGTCTTTGACAATCAAAATTTCTTGTATTTCAGCAATGGAGAGCGCGGCTCACAAGACAATGCCCAAAACCTAAAAAATTCACATGGAAAAATCCACCGCATTCATGACGATGGACGCATCCCTGCAGACAACCCTTTTGTGAGCACTGCTGGGGCTATCCCATCCATCTGGACCTATGGCAACCGAAATCCTCAGGGTCTATTTTTTGACAAAGCCAGCAACCGCCTATGGGAAGTGGAGCATGGTCCTCGTGGTGGCGATGAACTAAACCTGCTCGAAAAAGGGAAGAATTACGGTTGGCCGGTCATCACTTACGGCATCAACTACAACGGCACTCCCATCACCAACATCACTGAAAAAGAGGGAATGGAACAACCGGTGAAGTATTGGACTCCTTCCATTGCCACTTGTGGAATGACCCTAGTGAGCTCTGATCGCTATCCTGCCTGGAAAGGAAATTTTCTGGTGGCTGCATTAGCAGGAACCCACATTGCTCGTGTGGAAATGAATGGAACAAAGCCTGTGGGTGAGGAAAAATTACTTCCAGGAATAGGTCGTGTACGGCAAGTAGCGCAAAGCCCAGACGGGTACTTGTATGCCATCACCGAGGGGACAGGTCTTCTGATCAAACTTGTTCCTTCTTCCTAATCGTCAAAAATTGGGGGCTTTGGTCTAGAAATTTCTAGACAAAATCCACATCCACACTGAAAGGGTACTTCATTAAAAATTGAAGTGCTTCTTCAATGGCGAGATCCTCAAATAATACACGGTGGAGGTTTTCAGTGATTGGGGCCCGAATGCCTGCTGTTTTCAAAAAGGCATCTACAATTCGAACGGTATTGACCCCTTCGGCAACTTCTTCCATCGTTTCCAGGATCTGATCGAGCGTCTCTCCTTTTGCTAGACGATACCCAACGGTAAAATTTCTTGAGTCCGGGGAATTGCAGGTGGTCACTAGGTCTCCTATCCCTGCCAGACCCATCACGGAACTGACGGTGCCTCCCAAGGCTTTGCTCAAATGTGCCATTTCGACCATCCCTCGGGAAATCAGCAATCCTTTGGCATTTTCGCCCAAGCCCAAGCCAGCCAAAGCACCTGCTGCAATGGCAATGATATTCTTGAGTACCCCACTGAGCTCTACCCCGATGATGTCAAAGTTGCCATACACTTGAAATTTTTCGGAACGAAGGAGGCGCTGCCCCTCTTGAACTACTTCATTGTACTTGCTAGCAATGACGGTAGCCGCAGGCTGATCATTGCTAAGTTCCTTGGAAATATTTGGGCCAGCCAAGCAGCCCACGCGCACCGCTAGGGTTTCCTGGATAATCACTTCACTCATCGTCATGATCTGATTGCGACGAAGCTTCTTAACTGAATCCATGTCCTCCCCCTCCCCAAGCTTCACCACTAAGCCTTTGGTGCCATGGATGACCAAATGGTAAGGATGCAAAAAAGGAGCGAAGGTACGCGTCACCTCCAAAAAGGCTGCGGAAGGAATCATTAGAAACAAGACCCCACAAGAGCTGCAGAGTTCCTCTGGAGAAAAAGTAGCACGGATCTTCGGATTCAATGTTTTTCCAGAAGCACTGTGCTGGGTATTAATCTCATCCACCACTTCTTGTTTACGCGCATAAACCATCACCTCGCTTTTTTCTGCAAGCATGTTGGCTATCGCGGTACCGAAGCTTCCCACTCCGATCACCCCTATGGGTTGTGGTTTAGAAGAGTTTTTCAAGGCCATACCCATGTAATCTGTTGTGGTAAAAATAAAGCAAACTCATGTCCTCAGTGGCCAGATTGCCTTCCTTGTTTTTGATTAGTGGACGTTTGGCGTGGTACATTCCTACATTTTCGAGTCCATGGGTGATAATTTCATCCATAGATCGGTAGAGGTGCGGTGCCGCATCAATTTTTCCTTGGGCTTTTAGCTCAAAAATCTTGTCCAATGCCACCTGACAAGCCGCTTTGAATTCTTCATAACCTACCACCAGGTCCTCCTGCGGGAGACGGATGAGGTCAAACAAATCCATTTTGGCATTCTTAGTTTGAATTAACTCAAAAGCCACAAAAGCCACCAAATGGGAGCTAAACACCCGGTTGATTTTATGAAATTCCTCGACAATTCGCTTGCCAAGCATCTGGGTATATTCTTCTTCCCGCTGCGCATCCACAGTTACTTTGCCGTTAGACATAAAATACTCCTCGGTATTCACTTCTCTGCCCCACTTGTCTTGACTCTTGCCGTCCTGATCGACATAGTTTCCCATCACATCCATGGCGCGACCTATGGAAACCGAGATGTCAGAACCTTTGGTGAAGAATTTGAAAAGGAATTTGGAGATCTTGTAAGAGTTGGAAAACTCGTCGTTCTCCTTGTAATACCGCTCCTGACCTGTCTGGCTCAGGTAATCCTGAATCAGGCTAGGCGCCTCAAGGACAAAGTGGTAATTGATGGTAACAGGAACAATGAAAATCTTACCTGAAACATCCGAAATGCCCTGCTGGAAATTTGCGCGCTGCGCTTCTATGGCGGTGCTGAGTAGTCCCAATTTCAATTTGGATTCGATGATGCCACTTCTGGAGCGGGTGCCGCCTGGAAAAAATAAACTGTGACAGCCAAATCGAATGGCCTCTTTGGAGTAGGTCTTGAGGGTCTCCAGGTACATCAGATTTTTCTTTCTCCGATCCACCTTGTATGCCCCAAGAGCATTCATAAAGTATGCGAAAATGGAAATATTGAAAAGGTTGAGACCTGCCCCATAAATGAATGGAGGCATCCCCAAGACTGAAATTATCCAGCCGATCAAGACGCTATCCAAATTGGAAAAATGGGTTGGAACCATGATAATGGTTCCCTTAGTTGCCAATTCTCTGATTTGCGCAGTCTGTCCGGTAATCTGGATTTTATCCTGTAGCGTATATTGATTGCTGAATAAGGAGCCAAAGCCCTTCACTCGTGCAGCATTCAGCAGGCGAGAAAACCCATAGGTCACCACACGACGCGTAAACTTGTAATGGGTCGCTTTAAAATTGGAGGCAATTTCTTCCGAATAGCGACTGGTGATTTTACTCAAGACGGCTTTGTAGGCCTCAAGCTTCTTCGCTTTCGTGAGCGATACCTCCGAATGAATTTGAAGCAAGCTGTTTTTTACTTCCCCCCAGAAAGGGCCTTCATCATCGGGATCTACATCCCAGGGGTTTTGCTTGATTCGGAGCTTCTCCCGGTAAAGGGTAGTTTCCAGTTCCTCTTTTAATATTTCGGGGTTTTTTCCAATTAAATCTAAAATCCGTTCTTCAGCTAGTGCGGCTACTTTATTCACAAATTCCTTCCGCTCACGGGCAAGCTTTACCACAGGCCATTCGTCCTTTTTAGGCAAAATAGGCGCGTATTGATGCTTGATGTAGTTCTCCTCCAAGTGGTAGTTCTATTTTAAAGACCCCCAAAGATAATCAAAAGGAACCGATGCAGCCTAAATTATTCGGGTAGGTCGACCCTTGGGCTTGACCTCAAAAAAATCATGACCACAGCTGTCGTCAGTAATCCCATCACCGCAGCAAAAAGAAGGGATTGCGTGATGTAATTCATCAGGTTAAAATATCCTTCTGCCTCCACTAAGGTCATCATTCCAGAGTTTACGGTGAGCTGAATTACATTGGAAAAATAGGCAGGCGATATGATGCTATGGGAAATGTATTGACTTAACGGGGTCAACAAGACCACGATTAGCGTGAGCACTAAACCAGAAAGGAACCCCTGAATGTAGCTCATCTGCCCCGAGTAGGTCTTTCGCTTTTTTTCCAGAAGGGCAAAGACATAAATTAAAATCGCGATTGGAGCATAAAGCAGGGTATACGTCGCATGCTGTTCAATCAAGCGATCGTGCCAACCTAAATTTTTCTCCAAAGCCATCCAGGCAAGGCCCGAAAGGAAGAAGAGGATGCCCCATTTTACTTCAATACGGAACTTTTTCATAGTCAGCTGGGGGAGGTTTAGTGAAAGTATGGTATAAATTACAAAAAAATACAAACGTTTTGGCTAGTTGCTGGTTAAAAAAAAGGAAAGAAGTAATCCCTTGCCCATGCCAAAAAGCGTGGTATTTTTACGCCATCCTTGATCGATGAAACTAGACCTCAAACAAATACAAGTACCCATTGAGACTGAGATGTCTCAGTTTGAACATAAGTTCAGGGACTTTATGAAAAGTAAGGTCAAGTTGCTCGACCACATCACCCATTACATTGTCAAGCGCAAAGGGAAGCAAATGCGGCCCATGTTTGTGTTCTTGACGGCAGGAGTCTGTGGACAAATCAATGAATCTACCCACCGAGGTGCTGCCCTGATTGAACTTTTGCACACCGCTTCTCTGGTCCATGACGATGTGGTAGACGATTCCAATTACCGAAGGGGATTTTTTTCGATCAATGCACTTTGGAAGAATAAAATCGCCGTATTGGTCGGAGATTACCTACTCTCTCGAGGATTACTTTTGAGTGTGGAACACAACGACTTTCACTTGCTACGGATTGTATCCAATGCCGTACGGGAAATGTCTGAAGGAGAGCTTTTGCAAAGCTACAAAGCCAGAAAACTGGATGTAGATGAGGAAGTGTACTACCAGATCATCCGCCAAAAAACCGCCAGCCTCATTGCCTCCTGCTGTTCCGTAGGAGCTTCTAGCGTAAGTACAGACGAAGCGGCCATCCAAAACATGTGGAATTTTGGAGAAAAAGTAGGCATGGCTTTCCAAATCAAGGACGATTTGTTTGACTATGGTGAGGATGAAATCGGAAAGCCTTTGGGGATCGACATCAAGGAAAAAAAGATGACCCTCCCGCTTATTTATGCGCTAAAAAACGCCGACTGGCTCGAAAAAAAGAAAATCATCTACCTCATTCGCAACCGCTCCGAGGATAAAAAGGCAGTGAACGAGGTGATCACATTTGTGAAAAAGAGTGGTGGCTTGGACTATGCCAAGCAAAAGATGACCGCATTGTACCAGGAGGCTCTTGCCCTATTGGAGCAATTTCCTGACTCCGCCTACAAGTCCTCCCTTCGCGATTTGGTGCTCTACTCCATCGAACGGAAAAAGTAGGAGGTGGTTATCCGCCAAATAGACGGTCAACGGCTAACAGTCCACTGTCGACAGCCGGGTCGTTGTTGGGACGGGCTTAGGATCCATACTTGGTACTTGGTACATTGTACTATGCACATTTTCCCTACCTAATCTCGAGTATAATTGCCCACGCGAATCACATCTGCAAAAACCCCTGCGGCAGTCACTTCAGCTCCTGCACCAGGACCTCGAATGATCATGGGTCGATCGTAGTAACGATCTGTGGTGAGCAAAATCATGTTGTCTGAGCCCTCCAACCCATAAAATGGATGTGAAGCTGGGATGGATCGAAGTCCGATTTCTGCTTTTCCATCTTCCAAAGTCGCCATAAACCGGAGTTTCTCTCCTTTTTCTCTTGCCTGCTGCAGCAGCTGGGCATAGGATGCATCTTCGGCTTTCAGAAGTTCCATAAATTTTTCCACCGAAACACCCTGACGCGCATTTTCTGGCACTAGGGACGACACGACTACCTGCTCCACTTCAAGGGGCTGTTCAGCCTCTCTTCCCAAGATTACCACTTTTCGTGCAACGTCCATTCCACTCAAATCATCTCGTGGATCAGGTTCGGTATATCCTTTCTCTTTGGCTTGGGCCACCACTTCTGAAAATGGAGCCCCCTTCTCAAGCTCGGAAAAAATAAAATTTAAGGACCCACTCAATACCGCCTCAATTCGAATGACGCGGTCTCCAGAGAGCATCAAATCATGTAGCGTAGTAATCACAGGGAGGCCTGCTGCGACATTGGTTTCGTATAAGAAATGGACTCCCCTAGTCTTGGCAAGCTGCTTGAGTGCCAGATAAGTCTCCAAGGAACCGGAATTGGCTTTTTTGTTAGGCGTGACGATGGCCACTTTTCCCGCCAGCATTCTTGAATAGCACTGGGCTACCTCTTGACTGGCAGTGCAATCTACCAACACCGAATTGGAAAAGTTCATCTCCTCAATTCGTGTCATAAATTCGCCCAAATCCATTTTTTCATGCTCCGAAGAAAGTGTAGGGAGATGTTTAAGGTCAAACCCGTCTTCATCAAAAGCCATGTAGCGGCTGTTGGCGATGCCATGGATTTGAATGTCCAACTGGTTGTCGCGCAGGAGCTTTTCCTTTTGATGTGCAATCATGCGAAGAAGTGCCTTGCCGATAAGCCCAGTACCTACCAAAAACAGGTGGACTACCTTGTGTTCGGAAAGGAAAAAAGCCTCGTGAAGGGCATTGAGTGCCTTTTGCAAATCTGCCTGGGGAATGATCGCTGAGATATTCAGTTCGGAGCTCCCCTGGGCGATAGCTGCTACATTGATGTTGTTTTGGCCAAGAGCTCGAAACATCCTTCCAGCAGTACCTGGGTCATGCTTCATGTTTTCGCCTACAGCTGCTACTAAAGCCAAGCCAGGGAGAAGTGTAACTGCATCCATTTCTCCAGATTTAATTTCATGGAAAAACTCCTGCTCAATCACCTCTTTTGCCAATACCGCTTCCTGGGCTGGCATGGCCAAGCAAATGCTGTGTTGTGAGGAGGCTTGTGAAATCAGTAAACTTGAAAGTTTGGCTTGGGATAACACCTTAAATATTCTCCCTAAGTTACCTCCTGCTACCATCCATTCTGAACTTTGTAAAGTAAGCAAGGACAGGTTGGAGCGTGAACTAATTCCTTTGATCCACCCTCTTTGGCGTGGCGCTCCCTGGATAAGCGTCCCCGGATGCTGCGGTTCAAAGGTGTTCTTGATTTGAATCGGAATGTTCTTCTTCATCGCCGGCTGCATGGTCGCAGGGAAAATGACCCTTGCCCCAAAATGGGAAAGTTCCATCGCCTCGGCATAGCTTAGCTGAGGGATGGTAAAGGCAGCATACACCATTTTGGGGTCACAGGTAAGCACTCCCGACACGTCAGTCCAAATCTCCAAGGATTCGGCTTGCAAGGCGGCTGCCAATAGCGCAGCGGTATAATCTGAACCCGACCGACCTAAAGTAGTGGTCTCACCTTTTGCTGTAGCCGCAATAAATCCTGTCACCACCTTAACTCCTGGGTGCTTGGCAAAATAGGTTTGGATAAGGGCTGAAGTCTGTGCCTCATCCACTCGAGCATGTCCAAAGCGATCGTCCGTACGGATGATTTCTCGTGCATCCACAAAATGGGTAGGAATGCCGCGGGATGCCAGGGCCTTGGACAAAATAAAGGTGCTCAATCGTTCCCCAAAGCTAGCCACAGAATCAAGGGTTCGCGGAGACTGTTCCTTGATCAAAAAAATGCCATGATACAGATCCTCTAATTCCTGAATTCGCTGCCGTACATAGCCACTTCCCTCCACTCGATCCTCTATGGGAAGAAGTCCCTCCACAAGACTTAAATGCTTTTCTTCGAGTGCCGCCAACCCCTCTCGGTACGCATTTTTCCCTTCCATCGCCATCTTGGCTAAGGAAAACAACTGCTCCGTTACGCCCCCAAGTGCAGAAAAAACTACTGTCAAGTCCCCTTCCTGGAGTTTCTCTTCAAGAATAGCAAACACCAATTGAATGTTTTGGATGTTTTCGACTGAGGAGCCTCCAAACTTGATGATTTTCATAACTACTTAACTAAGGGTGGAAGGGAAAAAAGGAAACTTGGGGAAAAGTGAGGTGGACTGCTGGCCCTACTTGGGCATAAATCCCATAAAAATATGCTGACTTTCCGAACAGCAGGAAAGCATGCTCGCTTTAAAATTTCCAAAAGCGGAGGATGCAATTCGTACAACTAAATAGGAAATCAAAAACATGAGGACTGCCTTTAGCCTTCAATCATACAGGTAAAAAATGAAAACGCAAAGAAAAAAGAAATAAAATAACCAATTTATTGCCTAAAAAGTAAATTTAAGCCAATAAATCCAACAAATTCATAATTAGAGCGGCGCTGATTTGGGAAATTGTATTTAATGAAATTTTTGATTTACAGCAAGGTAGTAATGGCTTGTGGCTTGCCTCTAAACTGAATGACTTCATTTTTTTTCTTTCCCACCAACAAGTCGCCAAGCGGAGAATTTTTACTAAGTAAAAACACTTGCTTGTCGGCTACCTTCACCTGTCCAATACTCACTGCCAACAAAAACCAATCTGCACCCAACTGCACCAGAGCGCCTTCCTGAACGGTTGGAGGCGTATCTTTAATTGCTTGAAGGCGATACAATTCCTCCAAATCCATTTTTCCTTGCTTGATTTGTTTTTCAAGGGAATTGAGATCCTGAGTCATCGTCTCTCGACTAGTTTCGTATTTGTCCCCAGCACTATTCTTCTCTTCTTCTAGGATACTCTCAATGATATTTTTACGCTCCTCTGCGAGAAGTGCTTCTTTTTGCTTAAGCTGTGTAATGGCAGTCTGGTAGACCGCTGCTTTAAATTCATTCATTTTAATTACGCTTCACAAGGTTCTTTTCTTCGGGTATCGATGATGTACACGATTTTCCATCCCGAGGCCATTTTCACCAGCTGGAAAGAATTTACTCCACAGTGGGAAAAGGTGTCATTCACATAAAATTTGTAGGGCGTCCAGGCCGATGCCATGTGCCCATCTACCCGAATGTGGTAGGAGAGAATACGTTCGTCTAGGGTAGTACCCTCAGGAGTACCCGCAATTCGTTTGACAAAATCAGCAACTGCATTGCTACCTACAGTAGTGCCTTCTGGTTTTTGCTGGACCGTTTGCATCAGTCCTTCGGGGGAGAATGCATCGGCTACCTTTGTGGCATCTTTCTGTCTCATGCCATCAAAAAGCGAGCGGATCACCGCTTCTACTTCTTGTTCAGGGGTTTGAGAAAAGGCAGGAAACCCAAGCAAACAGACCAATAATGCTGCTAAAATCCAGTTTTTCGATTTCAATTTAAATTCCTCCATACAGGGTAAAGGTCATGTTTCTTAAGGAAGGGGTATTCAACGCATAGTGCATTGCTTCTGCAATATCGGAAGGATTCACCCATTTAGAAAAATCTTCAGCTGGCATTGCTGCTCGATTGCTTGGACTATCCAAAATACTGGGAACAAATACATGTGTTTGAATATCCGTTCCTTTCACTTCTTCTGCCACAAGTGCTGCATAGCCACTGACCAATTGCTTGCTCAAGGCATAGGCTACTGCGGCCTTCCCTGCTTGTGGGTCCAATGCAGTGCGGGCTCCTACAAATAACAAAGCTCCCCGTTGCTGTTTTTTTAGTAAGGGCAAAAAGGAGGAAGCAACTGTATAAGCACTGAAAAAATTGAGCTGCATCATGCGGGTCAACTCTTGTTGCGTCGTAGTCTCAAGGTTGCCAGAAGCATATCCTCCCACCAGCATCGCGATCGCCTCCAAGTCACCAAATTGCTCCTCGTATTCTTTGACAAAATCAGCTACAGCTTGTTCGTCTGTCACATCTACATCGTAGGTCACATCCGCCTCCTTGGCCTGCTCATTTGCCTCAGGCCGTACCAAGGCAATGACATAGTATCCTTCTCGTTTAAACTTTTCCACAACAGCAGCGCCTAAGGTGCCTGCAGCGCCAGTAATTACAATATTTCTGCTCATCAGTCCGTCAAATCCTTCCTATATTTGCTAAAATAGGGTTAATTTTTCGATTGAACCATGAATCATCTCAAAAGCAGTATCCAGGTAAAGGAAAACATGCGCAAAACTTACTTTGCGGTTAAGCTAATTATCCTGATTATCTTACAGATTTTCTATGCGGGAGATACAATCGTGACTCCATTTTTGGAGAAACACGAAATTTTAAATCATATCATTCGGGCGCTAATCTTTCTCTTTAGTGCCAACCTAATTTTTTCCCTAGGTCGAATAATTACGCTCAGGATCTATCTAAAGCAGCGAGAAGAAACCAAGGTACAGCCCAATTTCATGGTTGGAATAGACCGGATAGAGTTCTTGCTCAACCTCATTGCCATTTTGATCTCCTTGATGCTCGCATTTGGCATTCAGCCCTTGGAGTTTTTGACCAGCATTACCATTGTGGCTGCGGCTCTCGCCTTATTAACCAAGGACTACATCACCAATATCGTCAATGGATTAATCATGATGTTTTCGGATCAGCTGGAGATTGGAAATAAGATCCAAATTGGAAGGCATACCGGATTTATTCGGGACATAACCTTGATCAACTTGGTTCTAAAAAATGATGCCGGAGAAATCATCCTAATTCCCAACACCATGGCCTTATCTGAAGATGTGGTCAATTTTTCTAAGAATAATACGCACCAGGTGATTTTTGATGCAGAAATCATCTCAAAAAATGAGATTCACCTCAGTCAACTTGAAAATTCCTTAGTGGTGGTGTTGGATCAATATCCCGAGGTGGTAATCAAAGGGGGCGCCCAGCTCAATATTTTGGAACGAAGGCCTGAGAGTCTACTGATTCGGTACCAGTTTCCAATTAAATCTGGTGAGAAACCGACGGAGATTTTAGTGAAAAAAGCCCTCAACCAAGCCTTTATCGATTGGAATTATGCCCTCAGACAAGCCGAATTACTTTGAGCTCGTTTACCAGGTGGTAAACGAAATTCCTAAAGGCCGCGTCACTAGCTATGGAGCAATCGCGCATTACCTAGGGCTCAAATCCGGGGCCCGAATGGTGGGATATGCCATGAATGCAGCGCATGCCCTTCCCGAAGTGCCCGCCCACCGTGTGGTAAATCGGCAAGGTTTACTGACAGGAAAGTACCACTTTGCTACCCCTACCCTAATGGAGGAACTGCTACTTGCCGAAGGAGTACGAGTAGAAAACGATCAGGTGCAGGACTTTTCAACCCGCTTTTGGAACCCGGAAATAGAGCTAGGGGTCTAAGATTTTTTGCGCAGCAGGTACAGACCCAAAAACATCAGTGCCCCATTGAGGATGAGCGCCTCAAATCCAAAGGTATAGCCCCAAAACCAAGCTTTGGAATTGGAAGTAATCAGGAAGGTGAGCGCAGGTGCAAGAACAGCAACCGCTGGCACCCAAGCATCCTTTACTTGATGGCGCATGAAAAGCCCAAAGGAATAAAGCCCAAGAAGCGGTCCATAGGTGTAGCCCGCAAGGATAAATACCGAATTGATGACGCTTTGGTCGTTAAGCCAATAGAAAGCCAGGATAAGCAAAAACATCAAAAACGTAAAGCCGACATGCACAAGTTTACGGATAAATAGCCGTCGCTCAGGGGCATAGTTCCGTTCGATTTGAAGAAAATCGTAACAAAAAGAGGTAGTGAGTGCAGTAAGGGTAGAGTCTACACTTGAATAAGCCGCAGCAATGATGCCCAGTACAAAAACGATCCCTGCAAAAGGAGAAAAATACTCAGTGGCCAACAGCGGGAACAAACCATCAGACTTGGCAGGGATAGCAATCCCTTTGGTCTCCGCATAGAGGTAGAGCATCACCCCTAATGAAAGAAAGAGTAGGTTGACCACCACAAGGATCACCGTGAACCAGAACATGTTTTTTTGGGCATCGCCAAGCGTTCGGCAGGTGAGGTTTTTTTGCATCATGTCCTGGTCAAGCCCTGTCATCACGATGGTAATGAAGGCCCCAGAAATAAATTGCTTGAAGAAATTGGTGCCTGCCTTCCAATCCCAGTTGAAGATCGTCGACCGCTCGTCTTCGCTAATCCTGCTGATGTAGTCACCCAAACTTTTCAGTTCCAATTCACTACCAATCAACACCATGGTAATGATGACCGAAGCCAGCATAAAGGTTGTCTGAAAAGTATCCGTCCATACTACCGTCTTGATGCCTCCTCGATAGGTGTAGAGCCAAATCAGGCCCACCGTAATCAGCACCGATACCCAAAAAGGAATGCCTAAGGCATCAAACAAAATCAATTGAAGGACACTTGCCACCAGGTACAAGCGAAGCGAGGAGCCTAAGGATCGGGAAAGAATAAAGAAAAAAGCACCTGTTTTGTAGGACCAAAAGCCAAACCGATCCTCCAAATAGCTGTAGATGGAAACCAAATTCAAGCGGTAGTAGAGCGGCAAAAGTACCTTGGCAATGGTGAAGTAGCCGAGAGTGTAGCCCAAAACAACTTGGAAGTAATAGAAGTTAGAATTACCAACCTCCCCAGGAACAGAAATAAAGGTAACCCCAGACAGTGAAGCCCCGATCATTCCAAAGGAAACCAAAAACCAATGCGAGTTACGATCTCCTGTAAAGAAGGTATCTCCGGTCATCTTTCGGGTAGTCCACCAAGAAATTAAAAAAAGGAAGAGGAAATAGATTGAAATTACTACTAAAACAAGTTGCGGGTTCATATTGTGGGGGTCTGTCGCTCGCTAAGTTGCCCATTATTATTAATTTTGCAAAATGAACCACTACAGTACACCCCTTCCCCATCTAGAAGAAATTGAGGTCCTCCTCGAGGATCTGGTCGACCAGGAAGCGTTAGACCTGGTTGTATTCAATGACGATATCAATACGTTTGAGCATGTAACACAGGTACTGATGAAGGTGTGCAAGCACACACACGAACAAGCAGAGCAGTGTACGATAATCATTCATTACAAAGGAAAGTGCGCAGTGAAGAAAGGTACACGACACGAATTAAAGCCGCTTTGTGAGGCAATTTTGGACGAAGGCATCCAAGCAGCCATCCTTTAAAGTTAAATCTACGTGAATTTTCCCTCCAAATTAATAGAAGACGCAGTAACGGAAATCTCCAGGCTTCCCGGCATTGGGAAAAAAACTGCCCTTCGTCTCGCGCTGCACTTGCTCAAGCAGCATGAAGCACATACCGAGGCCCTTTCCCTGGCTTTGACACGAATGCGATCGGAAGTTTCCTATTGCAAAACCTGTTACGCGCTAGCCGATGAGGAGTTGTGTACAACCTGTCAAAGTCATAAAAGAGACCGCTCCTTAGTGTGTGTTGTAGAAGATATAGGCGATGTATTGGCCATTGAAAACACGAACCAGTATCAAGGATTGTACCATGTGTTGGGTGGAGTCATCTCCCCCATGCAAGGCATTGGACCGGAGGAGTTGACCTGCGAGCGGTTGGTAGAACGGGTGAAGCAGGGCGAGATCAAAGAAATCATTTTGGCCCTTTCTGCCACGATGGAAGGAGACACTACCTCCTTTTACTTGGGCAAAAGACTGAATCCTTTGGGGGTAAAGATCACGAGCATTGCACGAGGCATCCCGGTTGGAGGTGAACTTGAGTTTACCGATGAGGTAACGCTCGGTAGAAGCATCCTGACCCGAATAAATTATTCGCAGGAATAAAGAATTCTTTTGGAAGCAAACCAAGAGCGTCTATATTTGCACACTTCAAAGGGGGATTAGCTCAGTTGGCTAGAGCGTCCCGCAGCAATGCGGGAAGGTCATCAGTTCGAATTCTAAATGTAATAATGGGGGATTAGCTCAGTTGGCTAGAGCGCTACACTGGCAGTGTAGAGGTCATCGGTTCGAATCCGTTATCCTCCACAGGGCCCCGCAGAATTGCGGGGCTTTTTTTTATCTAATTTTTTTTCAACTATGTACTTCATCTACATCCTTTTTAGCCTGAAAACCAACAAGTACTATGTAGGCTCCACTGACGACTTGCAAAGGAGACTCAAACACCACAATGGCGGATCTACCCCTTCTACTAAGTCAGGCGCCCCAAATTGGGAGATCCACTATACCGAAACAGTCCCAGATAGAGCTACCGCGCTCAAGCGTGAACTCGAAATCAAAAAGAAAAAAAGCAGAAACTACATCGAGTGGCTCATTCAGAAAGGGAATTAGCTCAGTTAGATAGCTTGTCCCGCAGAATTGCGGGGAGCGTCCCGTCCCGCAGCAATGCGGGAAGGTCATCGGTTCGTCCCGCAATTCTGCGGGACTCCACAGGGCCCCGCACCATTGTGGGGCCTTTTTTTATCTAATTTTTTTTCAACTATGTACTTCATCTACATCCTTTTTAGCCTGAAAACCAACAAGTACTATGTAGGCTCCACTGACGACTT
>CAMCBC010000064.1 GCA_945872775.1 Spirosoma fluviale
GTTTCCAATTGGGCTACCGACCAATTTCTTGCTGTGAATGCCTTTTCGCACCAGGCAATGTTCACTGCGATTTGCTCTGGAAACACCGCATCGTTGGGCATGGAAACCAGCTCGTTCAACAAACGAAGGCCTGACTGCCATTGTTTTTCAGTGAGTGCATCCAATTGCCCTTTATCGAGGGTTTGAGCGGATAGGCTGATGCCAATCAAAAGAAATAAGGTGGTGAACAAGGAGCTTCGCATGCGGAGAGGGTTTTTCGAAAAGTAAGAAAAAGGGATGGCTTCAGCAATTCGCCTAAGTAAAAGTCCAATCCTTTTGAGGAGGTGGTGATTGAAGTAGACTTTACTGAAGGCATCCTAACCATTCGGAAATTGCAGGCAAAGTTGTATTTTCAAGCCATGCAACGACGTCCATTCCTCCAAAAAGTAGGTGCCCTCAGTGCGGGATTGATTTCCCTTCCTTTTCTGAGCTACAGTACTACCCAACTACCTAAAGCAACCCGACTCAAGTTTATCACTGCTTCGGATGGGCACTGGGGGCAGCCCAACACCAATTTCACCTTATCGCATCAAAATTTGATCGATGCCATCCACCGGGAAAAAGGAGTAGATTTTGTGGTCTTCAATGGGGATTTGATTCACGATACCCCTTCTTTTCTGCCTGAGGTGAAGGCGGTGTATGATCAAGTTCAATTTCCAACCTTCGCTACCCGTGGCAATCACGATCGGGTGGATGCGGAGACCTTTGCACGGGTGATGGGTCATGCCACCAATCATTCTTTTGTGGTAAAGGACGATTACGGAGTTGTGCTATTGGACTCTTCTAATCTAGCAGGTGACTACCTCTGCGCGGATTTGAATTACCTGAAAGGGGTTTTGGATTCCCATGAGCAGCTCTCCCATGTATTTGTATTCATCCATATCTCTCAGCGTGATTGGGCCAGAAATGGAGTTGCTTGTCAAGCCTTTATGGATTTGATCGCTTCTTATAAGAATGTACGGGCTACTTTCCATGGGCACGACCATGACCTGGATGGGCTGATGGTGTATCGAACCAAACCATTTTTATGGGCAGGGCACTTTGGAGGGTCTTGGGGCAATCCTTTTCCCAGCTACCGAGTATGCGAAGTCGGTGAGGATGGCAAGGCTGTCACTTACCTAAAGACCATAAAAGAAGGGATGCTGTTAAATCAACATCCCTTGTAATCTTGGCTGAAGTACTGTTAAACTTGGCTTAGCTTAATTTCTCCACCACCCACTGTCTTGCATTCACAAAGGCCTCCATCCAAGGAGTCACTTCATCCTGACGATCGCTTGGATACTGTGCCCAGTTCCAAGGCTTGATGCTGCGCTCAATATGTGGCATGATGGCCAAGTGTCTGCCATCTTCCGAAGCGATACCGGCAGTTGCAAAGTCTGAACCGTTCGGGTTACCTGGATAAGCAGCATAGCTGTACTTCATTGCAAAATGGCAGGTATTTTCTTCGTTAGGAAGCGCAAATTTACCTTCACCATGGGCTACCCATGCACCGAGGCGCTGTCCGCTCAGGCTACCGAGCATCACCGATTTGTTTTCAGGAACGGTTACATTGACGAAGCCAGATTCAAACTTGTGGCTCGCATTGTGCAACATTTTAGGTTTCTCTGCATGATCTGGGGTAATTAGACCCAATTCGATCATCAATTGGCAGCCATTGCAAACTCCCAAGGAAAGGGTGTCTGGTCGTGCATAAAATGCATCCAAGGCCTGCTTCGCTTTTGGGTTGTATAGGAATGCTCCTGCCCAACCTTTGGCGGAGCCCAAAACATCGGAGTTGGAGAAGCCACCTACGAATACTATCATCTGTACGCCGCTCAAGTCTTCCCTTCCGGAAATCAGGTCGGTCATGTGCACATCCTTCACTTCAAATCCTGCAAGCCAGAGGGAATAGGCCATTTCTCGGTCTCCATTCACTCCTTTTTCACGGATGATCGCTGCAGTAGCTTTTCCTTTTTTGGTACGGAAAGGGTCAAGGCCTAGTTTGGCCAACTTTCCTTCCCAACCTGGAGAGAAGCTGTATTGCAAAGGCTGGTTTTTGTAGTTCGTAAATCGCTCTAGCGCTAGCTTTTCTCCACTTTGCTTGCGATCCAGCAGGTACGAAGAGCGGTACCAGATATCTCGCCACTCGGCAATGTCGAGGCTGTGGTTAGCAAGTTGCAATTTCCCGTTCAAGGTCACTTCACCAAGTGAGATGAAGTCAATTCCAGCATTTGCTAGTATTTCTTCCACCTTTCCAGTGTTGGCTACTTGAATGAGAATCCCTGGATTTTCAGAGAAGAAGGCTTTGACAAGGTCTTTTTCTGGAAGTTGGTTTGCGTCTACCTGCATGCCTGTCGATGAATTTGGAAAACACATTTCCAATAATGCGGTGAGGATGCCTCCCGAAGAAATATCGTGGCCAGCTAGAATTAAGCCCTGAGCAATCAGTTGCTGTACCGCTTCGAAGGCCTTTGCAAAATAGGTAGCGTCGACTACGGTAGGTGGTGTTTGGCCTACTTTGTTTAGAACTTGGTAGAGGGAAGATCCGGCAAGTTTGGCAGTATCCTTCGAGAAGTCTAGGTACAACACCCGAGTGCCTTCTTGAGGAATGAGCGCGGTTTTCACCGTCTTTTGAATGTCTGAACATTCGCCAATGGCCGAGATAATTACTGTTCCTGGAGAGTAGACTACCTTTCCGTCAGGATATTTTTGGGTCATGGACAGGGAGTCCTTGCCGGTAGGAATATTGACACCCAAGTCGATTGCAAACTCAGAAACTTCCTGTACTGCACGGTAGAGGCGGTCGTTTTCTCCTTTATTTTTTGCAGGCCACATCCAGTTGGCCGAAAGCGAAATTCCCTTCAGTCCATCTGTGATGGGAGCAAAGATCAAGTTGGTCAGCGCTTCTGCAATGGCCAAGCGGCTACCAGCCTCTGGATTGGCCAGAGCGGCTACAGGAGCGTGACCGATGGAGGTGGCGATTCCTTTTTGACCGGTGAAGTCAAGTGCCATCACGCCTACATTGTTGAGGGGCAATTGGATTTCGCCGACGGTCTGCTGGGTAGCTACACGACCAGTTACGGAGCGATCCACCTTGTTGGTCAACCAATCTTTGCAGGCCACTGCCTCAAGTTGAAGTACTTCTTTGAGGTAGGTTAGGAGTACGCTTTCTTCGTGGGAGCTGTCTGCAAATGCGGAACCCTTCTCACTTACATCTTCAAGGATTGTTTTTGGCGAAGAGCCAAAGAGGTAGCCGAGATTCCAGTCCACCGGCTTTTCGCCAGTTTTCTGGTTTTCAAATTTGAAGTGCATGTCTCCGGTTGTCTCGCCCACCACATAGAAAGGTGCACGCTCGCGCTCGGAGAGTTGTTGTAACAAGGGGATGTCTTTTTTGCCTACGACCAAGCCCATGCGTTCTTGGGACTCATTGCCAATGATTTCTTTGGCAGATAGGGTTGGGTCTCCTACTGGAAGTTGGTCAATATGTATTGTACCCCCAGTGCTTTCTACCAATTCAGAGAGGCAGTTGAGGTGTCCTCCTGCGCCATGATCGTGGATGGAGACGATTGGGTTGTTTTCGCTCTCTGCCATGGCTCGAATCACGTTGGAAACGCGCTTTTGCATTTCTGGATTGGAGCGCTGGATGGCGTTCAGTTCGATGGCATTGGATAGTTCGCCTGTATTCAAGGAAGATACTGCGGATCCTCCCATGCCGATGCGGTAATTGTCACCGCCCATGATCACGATTTGGTCGCCAGCTTTAGGCTCCGCTTTCTTGGTGTACTTGGCATTCGTAAATCCTACTCCACCTGCAAGCATGATGACTTTGTCAAAACCGTGCTGTTTCTCGTTTTCCTCGTGTTCGAAGGTGAGTACCGAGCCAGCTATGAGGGGTTGACCAAATTTATTTCCAAAGTCAGAGGCTCCATTGGAGGCCTTGATGAGGATGTCCATCGGGCTTTGGTACAGCCAGGGACGATTGGGTAGATTTTTTTCCCAGCTACGGCCTGCTTCTGACCTAGCGTAGGAAGTCATGTATACGGCTGTGCCAGCAAGGGGGATGGAAGCCGTACCTCCAGCAAGGCGGTCACGGATTTCTCCACCTGCACCAGTAGCTGCACCATTGAAGGGCTCCACGGTGGTGGGGAAGTTGTGCGTTTCTGCTTTGAGGGAAAGGACCGTATCGATTTCTCGAGCTTCAAAAAAATCTGCTTGATGCTGCGTTTTAGGAGCGAATTGTTGGATGCGCGGTCCATGGACAAATGCTACATTGTCTTTGTAGGCCGAGGCAATTCGGTTAGGATGACGCTTGGAGGTTTCCTTGATCAATTGAAAAAGTGTCATCGGCTTTTCTTCGCCATCGATGATGAAGGTGCCGTTGAAGATCTTGTGGCGGCAATGCTCGGAGTTGACCTGTGAAAAGCCAAATACTTCCGAGTCAGTGAGCGGTCGTGCAAGTTGTGCAGCCACCTGATTGAGGTAGTCGACTTCTTCTTGGCTCAAGGCAAGGCCTTCGCTTTTGTTGTAGGAGGCAATGTCTGTAATCGCTTTGACTGGCTCTGGCTGAAGGTGAATGTCAAAAACCTCCTGATCCAAGCCCTCGTAGGCTTTTTGGAGCATGGGATCAATTTGCTCACCGGGTTGAAGTGGAATAAATTCCTCGATTCGCTGAATCCCTAGGATGCCCATATTCCCTGTGATTTCTACCGCATTGGTAGACCAGGGGGTAATCATTTCTTTGCGTGGTCCTGAGTAAGTACCGCTAATTTTATCCGTTTGGATGGCTTTTGCCTCCCCAAAAAGCCAGCTTAACTTTTGTAAGTCTTCTGTGTGTAGAGGTTGAGGTACTTGAACTCCATAAATGAGTTTCTGAGGGGATTCAAAGAAGAAAATCATGTCCTTGGGCGGGTAAGTTGCAAAGGTAAGAATTTGGCTTTTAGATCGTAAAAAGTAGGGCTAAGTTTTTGCTTTTTAGGTCGGATTTTCGGTTGTCGCTTGGAACTAGAGATTGGACTCTTTTTCTTGGGTCTGTTGCAAGTATGAAACCGTGGCTTCGATAAGTTGTCCGTGTCCTACAGGGAGTTGAACGAGTTTAAGCTGCGGAACTTTGGAGGTGAATCGTTCTAGGTTTTTGGGGGACACCATGCGGTCAAATTCTCCTAAAAATACAGTTACTGGAATGGGATGCTGACGCAGTTGTCGGATGATGGATCCTAGTTGCAGGTGGACACCACCAAGCACCTTCCAAACGAGGTAGGCCTGCGCTCTTTTGGAGCGGGTTTCGAGTTGGGTTTTGACAAACTTTACTAGGCTTTTTTGCAGCAGTCCAGTGGTTTTTAGCCCATCGACTAGGGTAAAAAATCGCTGTGGACGAAACACAACCTGTTTGAATAGGGGTTGGATGCTATTGGGGTAGTTGCTAATGCTGTACCAGAGTCCCGTTTTGATGCCGTCGGGAGCTAGGAGGCTAAGGCTGCGGATTCGCTCGGGAAGCAACTCATAACTGAGTAAGGCAAATTTGCCGCCCATACTGTAGCCCACCAAATGAAAGGTATCGATAGATTCTTGCTGGAGTAGGGATAGTAGGATTGCTTTCCATTCCTCTTTTTTAAGTGCTTTTTCAGAAGTATTCCAACTGCTTTTGCCGTGGTAGATGAGGTCTACAAAAAGGAAGCGCTGCTTGGGTGTACGGAGTTTGTCAAAGGCGAGTAGGTCTTGGTAGTTCTGCCCATAGCCATGGAAGAATATCCAAACCTCCGAACCTTTGCCGAAACTGCGGTAGGCTAGTTTACCAGTTGGGTGCTTGACAAATTCCATTTGAGTAAAATTAACTTTTGTGAAAAGTATATTCTGAAAAACAATTAGTAATAGGTGGTATCTCTTTTAAAAATTTTATTTCTTTTTAATCAAATAGGCAATCAAATATTCTTTAAAACACTAGCAATATAGTTCGTTTTGAAATAATATTTTTAAATAAAACCATGGAAACTTTAAACAAACAAATAGTTTCCTTAGTTTTGCACTCAAATTTAAAGGAGTGGTGGAGACTAGGCAACGAATATTAGAGATAGCTACTGAGCAGTTTGCCCGTTTTGGCGTGCGTACGTTTACCATGGAGGACTTGGCGAGGCAGGCGGGGATTTCCAAAAAGACCATTTACCAAGAGTTTGAGGACAAGAAGGATTTAGTTAAAGCGGTATTTGCTGCCATTTTGGAAGAAGATCAGCAGAAGCTTTCTTTTATCCTCGAACAGGGGGATGGAGTCATTGAGCACTTGGTGAAGACCTCCCAAATGATGCGTGATCGACTTACCTCTATCAATCCGTTGGTGATCCTAGAGGTACAGAAATTTTATCCAGAGGCGTGGAAGCTTTTTGAATCTTTTAAGGATCAAACCATCCAAAAAGACTTGGTTAACGTATTGGAACTAGGGAAACAGCTCGGGTATTTCCGACCTGAAATTGATTCTCGAATTCTTGCTAAAGTGCGCTTAAATCAAATTACTACTGCTTTTGATCCGAAAAATTTTGCAGATCCAGAATACAATTTGCTTGAAGAGCAGCTGGTGATTCTAGACCACTTTCTTCACGGTATTTTTACAGAGAAAGGAAGACAAGCATTTTTAGTACAAAAAGACCTATTGAATTAAACCAACTAGTATATGAAAAAATACCTACTCCTACTTGCTTTGGTAGGGCTAAGTGCTTCCCAAGTAGCTGCCCAACAGGTGGTGGAACTGAAGCTTGAAGAAGCACTTACTTATGCCTTGGAAAATAATCCAAGCGCTAAAAATGCGCGCTTGCAGCTGCTGATTTCCAAGGCCACCATTAAGGAAACGACCTCACAAGGATTGCCACAAATAAATGGTGCCTACAACTTGGATTACAACCCAAAAATTCCTGTGGTATTTCTTCCTAACCAACCGCCATTTGGGGATCCTTCCAATCCAAGCGATGTCATCCCGGCACGATTTGGAGTGAGTTATTCTTCTGGACTGGGCGTGACAGTCAGTCAAATGATTTTTGACGGTTCATTTTTCGTTGGACTACGTGCCGCCAAAACCCTCCTGGAACTGACCAACAAAGATTTGCAAAAAGCAGAAATCGATGTGGTTGAAAATGTGAAGAAAGCCTATTTCGGGGTTTTGGTAAATCAGCAACGCATTCGCCTTGCTGAAGCCAACTTGTCACGAATTGACACGCTTCTGAAAGAAACAATTGCATTGCAGGAAGCAGGCTTTGTGGAAAAAGTGGATGTATCTCGCGTGCAAGTGCAGCGAAACAACACCTATACGCAGGTGCAACGTAGCCAAACGGGCTTAGACATCAGCAAGCAAATCTTAAAGCTTCAAATGGGGATGCCGATGGAATATGAAGTATTCTTGGCAGAGACACTTGAGGAGTTGTCTCCAAAAGAAGAAACCCTTACGCTGCTTGGTGAAGAAGGAAAAGAGCGCGTGGAATTGGGGCAAGTGACCACACAACTCACACTTGCGGGCTTGGATTTGAAAAACAACCACAGCCAATACATGCCTAAAATCAACTTCATTGGAAATACCCGAAGAAGTGGTGCAGGAAACGAATTGGATCGGGTATTCAATAGATCCAACTGGTTTGGAAGTTCCTTAGTAGGAGTCAGCATGTCTGTTCCCATTTTTGATGGCTTTGGCAAGGCAGCACGAATCCAAAAGAATCGTGTTCAAATTAACCAGTTGGAGAACCAGCGATCTTTCTTGAAAGAATCCTTTAAAACTGAATTGTATGCTGCCAAGGCCAATCTTAGAAATGACCTCAGCCTTTTGAAGGTGCAGGAAGCCAACATGCAGTTGGCCACAGAGGTCTACCAGATTGCCCGTATCAAATACAAAGAAGGGGTGGGTTCCAACCTTGAAGTAGTAGAGGCAGATGCAGCCTTAATCCAAGCAGAAATAAATTACCTCGGTGCCATCTACGATGGCTTAATTTCCAAAATAAATCTTGAAAAAGCCCTGGGCTTGTTAAAGCCCGATTTGACAAACTAAACCAACGACCACACTCTATTTTATTCCTATGAAATCATTCCTAAACTTCGTCACCTTGCTTGCCCTTTCGCTAGGGGTAGCCTCCTGTGCAGGAGATAGCCTTGAAGCAAAAAAAGCTGAATTGGAAGCACTGAAGAGCCAACTTTCTGAGTTGACTACACAAATCAAAACGTTGGAGGCTGAGTTGATCGCTGCGGATCCTGCATTCGCTGCTGCTGCCAAAAAGCCCTTATTGATCACCACGGTTCCTGCTAGAAAAGGGGAGTTTACCCACTTTGTGGAGGTAACTGGATCGGTGCTTTCCAAAAAGAATGTGAACATCAGTTCCGAGACACTTGGGAGAATTTTGGACATCCCAGCTATCGAAGGCATGCGCGTAACCAAAGGCCAAGTGTTGGCAAAGGTGGATTCCGAAGCCATCCAACGCAGCATTGAGGAATTGGAGAACGGCTTGTCTTTGGCACGAACTGTATTTGAAAAGCAGGAGCGCCTTTGGAACCAAAAAATCGGTACTGAAATCCAGTATTTGGAAGCGAAAAGTAGAAAAGAAGGATTGGAGAAAAGCCTAGCATCTTTGAAGACGCAATTGGGTAAATCCACCATCAAAGCTCCTTTCAATGGAACAATAGAAACCGTTCGCGTGCGTGTAGGGGAGTTGGTGCAGCCAGGAACTCCAATGTTCCAGTTTGTTGGAGAAAGTGACCTATTTATTGAGGCAGATATTTCCGAAAGCTATATCGGTGCCTTGGCCAAGGGCGATTCTGTGGAAATTACTTTTCCTTCCATCAACAAAACGATTACCACAAAGGTATCTGCTACTGGTGCGATCATTAACCCAAATAACCGCACGTTTAAGGTAGAAGTTTTCTTGCCTAGCCTTCCTGAAGTGAAGCCGAATATGATTTCGGTATTGAAAATTCAGGATTACAAAAACAGCGAAAGCGTGGTTGTTCCTTCTCATTTGATTCTTGCAGACACCAAGGGCGATTACCTCTTTGCAGTTGAAAATGGCGTTGCTAAGAAAAAATATGTGAAGAGAGGGTATACCTCAGGTGAACAAACAGAAATCGTGGAAGGGCTAACAGGTTCTGAGATTTTGGTAGATAAGGGTTTCCGTGAAGTGGGAGATAATTTTAGTGTGAACGTAGCGAAGCAGTAATCATGGATACTCCTCAAAAATCGAATACGATTCGAGAGTTTGGATTGTCCAGCTTCAGCGTGGACAACTCTACTTCGATCATTATTTTGACCCTGATCATTACGGTGCTTGGATTGGGTGCTTACCGTACCATGCCCAAGGAAAGTTTTCCAGAAATCGTAATCCCTACGGTTTACATCGGAACTCCATACCCAGGCAACTCGCCTGTGGACATGGAAAACTTGATTACCCGTCCTATCGAAAAAGAATTGAAGTCCTTGAATAATGTAAAGGATATCAAATCTACTTCAGTACAGGACTTTTCTTCCATTGTAGTTGAGTTTACGCCTGGAGTAGAGCTTGCCAAAGCCATCCAAGATGTAAAAGATGCGGTTGACAAGGCAAAAAGTGAATTACCAACTGACCTAGATCAGGATCCCGACGTAGTAGAGGTGAATACCTCGGATTTTCCCATCATGAATGTCAACATCTCTGGGCCTTATTCGGAGCAGGAGTTGAAGCGGTATGGGGAATACTTGGAGGATGCGATTGAGAAGCTTCCAGAAATTTCTAAGGCAGACCTTGCGGGTACTGTAGAGCGTGAGATTCAAATCAATGTGGATCCCTACAAAATGGAATCCATGGGCGTGAGTTTTGGTGATATTTCTGGAGCAATCCAGAGCGAAAATTTGACCGCTTCTGGCGGTAGCATTAAGAATGGCGACTTTGAACGTACGCTTCGTGTGGATGGAGAATTTACTAGCCCACAGGATTTGGAGGAAATTATCGTCAAAACAGACCAGCAGAAAATCGTGTATTTGAAGGATGTAGCCGAGATCAAGGATACCTTCAAAGACAGGACTTCCTATGCACGCAGCAAAAATCTTCCTGTAATCACCATCAACGTGGTCAAGCGAAGTGGAGAAAATCTTTTGGATGCTGCGGACAAAATCAAAGAGATCATTGAGACTACGAAGGCCAATCGATTCCCTGAAAATGTAGAGATTTCAATTACAAACGATCAAAGTAAGCAAACCAGAACTCAGGTAAGTGACTTGGAAAACTCCATTATTTTTGGAATCATCCTGGTGGTCTTGGTATTGATGTTTTTTATGGGTTTCCGAAATGCCCTTTTCGTGGGATCGGCCATTCCTTTGTCCATGTTTATTTCCTTCCTGATTCTAGATGCCTTCGGTATTTCTTTGAATTTGATGGTGCTCTTTTCACTCATTCTTGCTTTGGGAATGCTCGTGGACAATGGAATCGTGGTCGTGGAAAACATCTACCGCATGATGCAAGATGGAAAGCCGGCCGTTCAAGCAGCTAAAGAAGGTGTGGGCGAGGTAGCGTGGCCGATCATTACCTCTACGCTGACTACGCTGGCAGCATTTTTACCCTTGATATTTTGGGATGATTTGATTGGGGAGTTTATGAAATACCTTCCCATTACCCTCATCATTGTTTTGTCAGCATCCTTGTTTGTCGCCTTGGTCATCAATCCTGTGATGACAGCGATGTACATGAAGATTGAGGACATGACCAAGGAAAAGCCAAAGAAGAACTCTTTGCGAGTTGCTGGAATTCTGGGCTTACTTGCATTGGTATTTTACTTAATGGGTTGGAATACCTTTGGATCACTTTCTATTGTTTCCTCTTTGCTCACACTTTTGTATGTTTTTTACCTAAGAAGAGCAGTAGGATGGTTTCAAGCAGTGTTTTTAGAGAAGCTTGACAATAGCTACGAAGCCTTGTTGACTTTTGCTTTGAGAGGAAAAAATCCGACCAAGTTTCTTTTGGGAACCTTGGGATTGTTCCTGCTTTCTATTGTATTGTTAGGGGTAAGGTCTCCAAAAGTTTTGTTCTTTCCTGACAACCAACCTCAATTGGTCAATGTATTTGTGGAGTTCCCAATGGGAACTAGTATCGAAGCCACCAATGCATTTGTCGATAAAATGGAGGATGAAGTGGTTGCAGAATTGAAGCCTTATGGAGGGATTATTGAATCGGTCATCACCCAAGTAGGTGTTGGGACCAGTGATCCAACACAAGGACCTAGCATCCAGTCTACACCTCACAAGGCAAAAATCACTATTGGATTTGTGGATTACATTTTCCGTGAGGGAATTGACACCAATCAGGCCATGGAGGTGATTCGTGAATTTGTCAAAAATTATCCAGGCGTACTCATTACTGTAAACAAACAAGAGAATGGTCCTCCGGTAGGAAATGCGGTAAACATTGAGTTTGTAGGCGAAAATTACGACCAACTGATTGCTTATGTAGATGAATCCAAGGCCTATTTGGAGTCCAACTCCATTCAAGGTGTGGAAGAGCTCAAGACAGATCTTTCTTTGGGAAGCCCAGAAGTGGTAGTCCGCATCGATCGTGAAAAGGCAAAAAGATTTGGATTGTCTACTTCCAGCATAGCCATGGAGTTACGAACCTCTCTTTTCGGTATGGAAGTATCCAAATACAAAGAAGGGGAAGAAGATTATCCAATTACCCTTCGTTTGGATCAAGACTCTCGCTACGACATCAATACCTTGATCAACAAGAAAATTGGGTTTAGAGATAAATTTGGAGACAAGCGTGAAGTTCCAATTTCTGCGGTAGCAGACATTCAGTATGGCTCTACTTATGGATCCGTGAAAAGAAAGGACTCTGAAAAAGTAGTAACGATGTTCTCCAACGTGCTGGATGGATACAATCCTACAGAGATTAATGGCCAGATCAAGGAGGTAATGGCAGCTTTTCCTGTACCTGAAGGGATTACTGTGAAGTTTACTGGGGAACAGGAGGAACAAGCAAAATCACAGGCTTTCTTACTTCGTGCCCTTGGAATCGCAATTGCTTTGATCTTCTTGATTATTGTTGCACAGTTTAACTCCGTGATCAGCCCTTTCATCATCATGACCTCGGTGCTATTTAGTACCATTGGGGTGTTCTTGGGCTTGGTGATTTTCAACATGGACTTTGTGGTCATCATGACTGGTATTGGAATCATTTCCTTGGCCGGTGTCGTGGTAAACAATGCCATTGTTTTGATTGATTACACCGATTTGGTGCGCGCAAGAAAGCGCGAGGAATTGGGTATCCAAAAAGGAAATTACCTAGCGCTACCTGATTTAATGGCAAGTATTGTGGAGGCTGGCAAAACAAGACTTCGCCCGGTACTCTTGACTGCCATCACGACCGTCCTAGGATTGATTCCATTGGCGATCGGTATGAACATTAATTTTGCAACCCTATTAAGCGAATTTGACCCTCAATTCTATGTTGGAGGCGATAATGCAGCCTTCTGGGGGCCGATGGCATGGACTGTAATATTTGGGTTAACCTTTGCGACAGTCATTACGTTAGTACTAGTTCCAGTGATGTATTTGCTTACTGATAAGCTTGCAATAAAGCTTCGTAGGTCCTAATCATCCCTGTTTAGGTTGGTGGTTTTTTTGATCAAACCCTTGGAATATTGTTCCAGGGGTTTTTTCGTTTCGTTACTAAAAACACAGCTAATTTTTTAGATTTGTGACCCCCTTAGACCTAAAAGAGATGCAGGAATTAAAATGGTATGTGATGTACACCCGTTCTCGGGCGGAAAAAAAAGTGGCAGACATGCTGGCGGAGGAAGGAGTGGAAGTGTACTTGCCCATGGTGGAGGAGTTGAGGCAATGGTCTGACCGGAAAAAAAAGGTGCAGAAGGCCTTATTCAACGGTTATGTTTTTGTGAAAACCCATCGAAATAACCTGTGTAACTGCCTAAAAATACCTGGAGCTGTAAAGTTTGTTCACTTCTCTGGAGAGCATGCGATCATTCGCGACGAAGATGTAGAAACGATTCAACGTGTAGTGGCTACAGGAGTATCCATAGAAACGGATGGTTCTGAAATTGCTCCAGGAGAAAAAGTAAAGGTGATCGGTGGATCACTAGAGGATATGGTAGGGGAGTGTGTTGAAAAAGGAAATAAAGACTACTTCCTAATTCGAATCCCTGGGATTTACCAAAACTTGTTGGTGAGCATCCCGCGTAAGTTTTTGCAAGTGATTGTTACCCCAGAAACTGTTTAGTCGCTGCCCGGCAGTTAATTTTAGGTTCTTATCAACTCAGGTTGGGGATTCGTCTACAAACCTTCAAAGGCTTTTTGGACCTCATCTTCGGTGTTTCGGAGTTTTTCCCTACAAACTTTCACTAGGTCTGCAGCTTCTTTGACTAGTTCTGATAGGGTGTCCACTGTAGCTGTTCCCTCCTCTAATTGAGCAAGAATTGTCTCCAATCGTTGCATCGCTTGGGTATAGGTATAGTCTTTCATATTTTTTCAATTTGATTGATCGTACTACTAATTTTTTGATTGAAGGTATGGGTCACGATGGGATCTCCAGGGACCAAGGTAGTCAAGTGTATGGGGATCCCCTTGGATTCGGTGCGTGTATATCCCTTTTGGAGTAAGCTGCTAGGGTCCAACTGCCTGCTGCTGCTCTCTAGTTGGTTAAGTCTGTCCTGCTGGCCTTTCAAAAAATGCTGCAATCCTTTCTTCAACTGATCCTGTCGCTGTTCAAGCTTACTTTTTTCCTGCTTTGCTCCATTCTTTCCCGCTTGCTGCATTCTCATTCCCCAGTTTCTTAATTTTTCCCTTTCTCGAGCCAGCTGGGATTTACTTTCTCCTAAAATGCGCAGGCTATATCCCTGAAGTTTTTGCCCCTCTCCTTTAAACGTGGATCGGGTGATCCAATCCAGTCTTTGAGCCATGACACCCATGCCTTCCTCAAATTCCCGAAAGCTGGAGAGAATAAATTCAGCAACCGCAGTAGGTGTTTTCAGCGGGGTATGTGCGACCAGATCAGCGATCGTTTCATCGCGTTCATGTCCTATTCCTGTAAATATGGGAAGAGTAAAATTGGCCATTTTGACAGCCAAGCGGTAATCATCGAAACAATCTAGGTCCAGCTGAGCGCCACCTCCACGAATAATCACTACGGCATCCAATTGAAGTTTTCCTGCTTGGTTGGCTACTTGGTCAAGGGCTACTAGGAGGCTATCTACTGCCTCATTGCCTTGCATGAGGGAAGGGAAAAGCTGGTGGTATACCTTGTAGCCTTGCGAATTCCCATCCACTTGGTTGATAAAATCCCCGTATCCAGCAGCAGTGGCACTGGAGATGATTGCGATCCGTTGAAT
>CAMCBC010000065.1 GCA_945872775.1 Spirosoma fluviale
CCCGTAGCGCTCGATGATGTCGTCTGGGTTGACCACATTGTATTTGGACTTAGACATTTTCTCCACTTCTGCCCCACAATAGTACTTGCCCTCCTCGAGGATAAATTCAGCGGTGGCCAAGTCCGGTCTCCAAGACTTAAACTTGTCTAGATTCAGCTGGTCGTTGTGTACAATATTAACATCCACATGCATAGCGGAAGTGTCGTGCTGCTCACGCAGTCCATGGGAAACAAAAGTGTTGGTGCCTTTGATGCGGTACACGAAATTGGATCTTCCTTGGATCATGCCTTGGTTGATCATCTTTTGGAATGGTTCTTCGATGCTTACTGCACCGATATCGTAGAGAAACTTGGCCCAAAATCGGGAATAAAGCAGGTGGCCGGTGGCATGTTCCGAACCTCCGATATAGAGGTCAACTGCTCCCCAGTAGTCGGTTTTCGCTTTGTCTGCGAGGTATTTCTCGTTTTTGGGATCGGTGTAGCGGAAAAAATACCAGCTAGATCCCGCCCAGCCAGGCATGGTAGATCGTTCCAATGGAAATTCCCCTTCTGCAGTCTGGTAGTTCCAATTTTTAGCTCTACCGAGTGGAGCATCGCCGTCTTCTGTTGGAAGGTATTTGTCTACCTCAGGTAGTACGAGTGGAAGGTCTTTTTCTTCGATGAGGTAGGGAAGTCCATCTTTGAAATACACGGGAAGCGGCTCACCCCAGTAGCGCTGTCTCGTAAAAATCGCATCCCGCATGCGGTACTGTATTTTCCCACGACCGATCTTTCGTTCTTCCAAAAAGGCAATGCACTTGGCCATGGCCTCTTTCACGGAAAGTCCACTGATCATGCCTGAGTTGATGATGGTACCAACTTTACCAGGGAAAGATCCATTTTCCATGGATCCCTCAATTACTTGGCGGATTTCAAGTCCAAAGTGCTTCGCAAAATTGTAGTCTCGCTCGTCATGTGCGGGTACTGCCATCACGGCACCTGTGCCGTAGCCAGCCAACACATAATCAGCTACCCAGACGGGTATTTCTTCCCCATTAAATGGATTAATGGCGTAAGAACCAGTAAATGCACCAGAAATGGTCTTTACATCACTCATTCGCTCACGTTCGGAGCGATTTTTTGCTTGCTGAATGTAGGCTTCCGCTGTTGTGCGCTGCTCATCCGTGATCAGTTCGGCAGCCAAGTCTGATTCTGGAGCCAAAGACAAAAAGGTCACGCCGTAGATGGTATCCACTCGGGTGGTAAACACCTGAATTTTTTGAGTAGATCCTTTGACATCAAATACTACCTCAGCACCAATGGATTTTCCGATCCAGTTGCGCTGCATCTCTTTGATGGGTTCAGACCAGTCGAGTCCGTCCAGTCCTTTGAGTAGGCGGTCTGCATAGGCCGTGATGCGCATGGACCATTGCATCATTTTTTTCCGTTCCACGGGATGACCTCCTCTTTCGGAGAATCCCTCCTTCACCTCGTCGTTTGATAGTACAGTACCTAGGGCAGGACACCAGTTGACGGTGGTTTCTGCCAGAAAAGTCAAGCGGTAGTGCAGCAAGAACTGCTGCTTCTGAGTTTCGGTATATCCCTTCCAGTCTTCTGCCGAGAATGAAGGCGTGCCCTCGTCACAAACAGCTTTTAAAGATGAATTCCCCTCTTTTTCAAATCGTGCCACCAAGCTAGCAATCGACAGGGCCTTGTCGGCATCTTGGTCGTAGTAGCTGTTGAAAAGTTGCATAAAAATCCACTGCGTCCACTTGTAATAGGATGGATCGGAGGTACGTACTTCTCTGTTCCAGTCAAATGCGAACCCAATGTTCTTCAATTGCTCGGTGTATCGTGCAATGTTTTGTTCGGTGGTCACTGCAGGGTGTTGCCCTGTTTGGATGGCATATTGCTCAGCCGGCAAGCCAAAGGAATCGTATCCCATGGGGTGGAGCACATTGAAGCCTTTGAGGAGCTTAAATCTAGAGACAATATCTGAAGCAATGTAGCCTAGTGGGTGTCCCACATGCAGCCCAGCTCCGGAAGGGTAGGGAAACATGTCCAAGGAATAAAATTTAGGACGAAGGGTATCTATTTCGGCGGTATAGGTGCCTTGATCCTTCCACTTCCCTTGCCATTTTTTTTCTATTTCCCTAAAATTGTACTCCGCCATGGTGTTTGTTTCGGTTGCTTGCTGTCAATAATCCTGCAAAAATAGAAAAATTAGGTGGCTTTTATAGTTCCCTTTCTTTCTTCTGTCCAACCCTTAATTTAGCCTTTCCTCATTTTTTTTAATTCTCATGCTAATTTTTGGTAGATTAATCCCTCCAAACTTAATTTCCGAATGGTACAGAAACTCTCATTAACCCTTGCCTTAGTCGCTGGAATCTGTTTTTCAGCCGTATCCCAAAAGAAATTCACCCCCAAGCAAATCGAAGCCCTAAAAGCGGAGGTGTCTACTATTGTCGAAGCCAATCACAAGCAAAGCCAAGTGATGGTAGATAAGATTTTCAGTTTTGCTGAGCTGGGCTTTCAAGAGGTGGAATCTTCCAAGTACCTCACGGGCATCTTGGAGAAACAAGGTTTCAAAATCGAACGGGGTGTTTCGGGTATTCCTACAGCTTGGTTTGCCACTTGGACCAATGGTCCTGGGCCTGTCATCGCACTGGGGTCTGATGTAGACAATATTCCAAAAGCTTCTCAATATCCTGGAGTAGCGTATTACAAGCCCATAGTAGAAGGTGCTCCTGGCCACGGAGAAGGACATAATGCGGGTATTCCGCTCAACATTACTGCTGCACTTGCAGTGAAGCAACTCATGGAGCGGGAGCAAATTGGAGGCACACTAATACTTTGGCCAGGAATCGCAGAAGAGCTAGTAGCTGCCAAGGCTTGGTTTGCTCGAGATGGTAAATTTGATGGAGTGGACCTGTGTATTTTTACCCACGTGGCCAACAACCTTGGCGTAAGCTGGGGTCAGGCAACTGGTACCGGATTAATTTCTGTAGAATATACCTTTTCTGGAGATGCGGCGCATTCAGCAGGCGCTCCTTGGAGAGGTAAAAGTGCTGCAGATGCCACCGAACTGATGAATATCGGGTGGAATTACAAGCGGGAGCACCTACATCCCCTCAAAAGATCTCACTCGGTGATCACGGATGGCGGGGACCAACCCAATGTGGTTCCTTCAAAAGCATCCATTTGGTACTACTTCCGAGATGTAAACTACAACGGCATCATGGAAATGTATGCCCAAGCAAATGACATTGCCAAAGGTGCCGCCTTGATGACTGGGACGACCATGACTTCCAAGGTACTGGGTACTGCCTGGCCACGACACTTCAACAAGGTGATTGCTGAAAAAATGTACCAAAATATTCAAAAGGTAGGTTTGCCTGCTTGGGATGAAAATGACCTTGCTTTGGCCAAGGCAGTGCAGCGTGAACTGGGAGTTAAAGAGGAGGGGATGCCCACCAAGTTGGATGAATTGGGAGTACCTGTGAAGGAGCCTATCTCTGGAGGTTCCGATGATATCGGTGATGTGTCTTGGGTAGTGCCTACCGTGACCTTGCGTTTTCCATCTAATATCCCTGGACTTCCTGGACACCACTGGAGCAATGCGATTGCGATGGCTACCCCGATTGCTCATAAAGGAGTTACGGCAGGTGCCAAAGCAGAAGCGATGACCATTTTGGATTTCCTGCTGCAGCCGGAATTGGTGTCGCAGGCTTGGGATTACTTCAAGAATGTGCAAACCAAGGAGGAAACCTACAAGCCAATGATTACGAAGGAGGATGCCCCTCCGATTTATTTGAACCGTGACATCATGAATCGTTTCCGTCCTGAATTGGAGAAGTTTTATTTCGATGAAACCAAGTACGGGACTTATTTGGAGCAGTTGGGTGTAACTTACCCTACTGTGAAAAAGCAATAGATTCAAGTAAAGGATTTCTTTTTCCACCTATATATGGAAAATTCACCTTCACTTCAGCTCCGTGAGGCCAGCCTTGCGGAGCTGTTTTGGTTACACGAACGGATAGGGGAGTTCCCCGGAAAAGCCTCCCTTTCTTTTTATGAGGAGCGCTTGCGGCATCGGGTATCACTTGCCCTGGTAGCACTCTGGGATAGGGAGTTGGCTGGATTTAAGGTAGGGTATCAAAGTGAATTGCCCGAACAGTTTTATTCTTGGATGGGCGGGGTGCGGCCTGAGTTTCGAAGAAAAGGAATTGCCACTGCCTTAGCAGAGGAGCAGGAAAGATGGGCCAAGGAACAGGGATTCAACTCTATATTTTTTAAAACACGCAACCGCTTTCCGGGGATGATTCAGTTTGGAATTGAGCGGGGCTTCAAGGTTGTGGACCTCCTTCCAAAAGGAGGGGTGGAAGATTACCGAATCGTGATGCGAAAGGAATTATAAGAGTCTCCTTTTGAAAAAATGCTTGAAGCACTCAACAATTTCGTACTTCGTACCT
The DNA here is from genome assembly GCA_945872775.1 of Spirosoma fluviale. GTDB lineage: Bacteria > Bacteroidota > Bacteroidia > Cytophagales > Cyclobacteriaceae > Algoriphagus. The sequence continues at coordinate 4,451 of CAMCBC010000065.1, forward strand.
CGTACCTCGTACTTTAAATTTATCCTTCCATAATTATCGCTTACCTTTGTGGTCTACTAGCGGTCGAATCACCCGCTTTACCAAAAATTCAGATGACCACACACGAACAGGTAGCATCAGGGCTACAGCTTCCACTCATGGAGGCTTTTTACACCATTCAAGGAGAGGGACGATTTTCTGGCCATGCCGCCTATTTCATTCGGCTAGGTGGCTGTGATGTAGGTTGCGTCTGGTGTGATGTTAAGGAAAGTTGGGAGGCCGGAAAATGGCCAATTGTATCCATCGAAGAACTAGTAACCGGTGCACTCTCTTTTCAAGGAAGGTTGGTCGTAATCACTGGAGGAGAACCCTTGCTTTACAATTTGGATCCCTTGACTCAGTTGTTGAAGTCTAACGGCTTTGCGGTTCACCTGGAAACCTCCGGTGCACATCCGTTTTCGGGTCAATTTGATTGGGTGTGTTTTTCTCCTAAAAAATTCAAAAAGCCCCATCCTTCCATTTACGAAGTGGCGGATGAACTAAAAGTGGTTGTCTATCATCCCAGTGATCTATCCTTTGCTGAAGAGCATGCTGCTTTGGTCGATGAGGCATGTGAGCGAAGGCTGCAGCCAGAGTGGAGTAAGGCTTCCGAACGGCTTTCTGAATTAATTGACTTTGTAAAAAATCATCCAAATTGGAAAATATCACTCCAAACGCATAAATTTATGGATATACCTTAATCCATGCGTCAAGTCCTCCTGCTTCTGCTCTTGTTGTGGATGGCTCCTCAAGCCTTTGGGCAGTCGTATTCGGTAGGAGATGGGAAGGCAATCAAACTTTTTCAAGAGGGCGAAATGCTACTCACGATTAAAAAATATCCCGAAGCTTTACTCAAATTTCGAGCGGCGATAGATCGAGAGGAAAAATTTGTAGAGGCCTATCAAAAGGCCACCCAGGTGCTTCTAACCCAAGGTAAATTTCAAGAGGCTGAGGCACTCGTACTGCAAGGAAAATCAAGTTTGGCCTCTCCAAACAGCCAGTATGTAGTGGATTTTGGTTGGCTGTTAACAAATATCTATTTGAAGCAAGGTCGATTTGAGGAGGCAGTCGGAGAGTTTCAAACGGTGGAGCAGCAGGCAGCGGAAGCCTTTAAACAGGGCAATTATTTTTTGGAGATGCAGAAGAAAATAGATTTTGTAGAGGCCCTGCTTCCTCAGAAAAAGGAGATTGAAAAGGAAATCTTACCCCCACCATTAAACGGCTTTGCTTTGCAGTATTTCCCAGTATTGACTGCTGATGGCAAGCAACTTTTTTTCACGAGACGGGGTGGGACTGCAGCTTACGATAAGGAGGACATCTATAGTTCACAGGCACAATCAGCCCAGATTTGGACTAATCCTCAAAGCATTTCCTCCAAGATTAATTCTTCGTACAATGAAGGGACCTGCTCCGTCACCGCGGATGGTAATTTTTTGATTTTCACCTCCTGCGATGCGCCAGATAGCCAAGGAAGCTGTGATCTCTACAGTGTGGAGAAGGTAGGAGAAGAATGGCAAGAACCGAGGAACATGGGTTCAAAAATAAATTCCTCATTTTGGGATTCCCAGCCTTCGCTATCTGCTGATGGTAGACTCTTGTTTTTTTCTTCGGACAGAAGGGGAGGGTTTGGAGGTAACGACATTTGGTATTCGGCGCGAAATGCAGATGGGAGCTGGTCGGAAGCAAAAAATATGGGAGCTCCAATCAACACTTCAAAAGATGAGATTTCTCCTTTTTTATTTTTTAACAATGAAACCCTGTTTTTTGCTTCGGATGGGCATTTAGGATTAGGAGGGATGGATATTTTTCTTTCGAGAGTGTCGGAAGGCCTATTTCAGGAGCCGGAAAACTTGGGCTTACCCATCAATGATCAGCTGGATCAGGTGGCTTTGTTTATTACTGCCCAAAAAGACTATGCCTACTATTCGGAATTGTCCACGAGCAATGGAGTAGGCGATCGGGCTTACCTGTACCGGTTCAAGTTTCCCAATGACATTGAATTGGGTGCGAATTTAACAGTTACGGGTGGGCAAGTGGTCCATGCCAAAACCGGGGAGCCGATTTCTGCAAGCCTTTCATTGGTGTCCTTGGGGAATGACAGTACCCGCTACCAGTTTAAATCCAATGGGCAAGATGGATCTTTTTTGATGCTGTACCCTGAGCAAGATGCTGCAGGCCTCTATGTTGAGAAAAAAGGTTTTTTACCAAAAATTTACAATGTGGATCGAGATTCCATCAAAAATGTAAAAGACTTGAAAGTGGAGTTGATCCCCATTGCTTCGGGTGAAGCGTTCGTGTTTGAAAACGTGTTTTTTGATTTTGATAGTTTTGAACTGAAGCAGGAATCTTTGAGTTCACTCCGTCGACTGCATCGCTTTCTACGAGAGAATCCCAAGGTATCTATTTTGATCACTGGGCATACGGATAACCTGGGCTCGGATGAATACAACCTCAAGTTAAGCTTGCAACGAGCTCAAAGCGTTCAGAATTATTTGGTTAAAGAGGGAGTCAAGCCAGATCGAATACTAGTTGCGGGGAAAGGTTTCCGAGAGCCGATACTGCCCAATTCCAATGCCTACAATCAGGCAAAAAATAGAAGAATTACAGTGTCTGTTCAGTAAACAGATGTAAATTTTATAAAATCAATAAACTAAATAGAAGATAAGTATAAATTTAATCTATAAAATCTTATATTCTTTAAAATTCTACTTTTGGAAAACAGGCTGTTGAACCCAGTTAAGGTAATTTTTGGAGTTGCATCAAAAATTGTATAAAAAAATAATCAGCTACCGAAATTGTAATTTTTTTATCCACTCATCCTTTATTTTTTCCAAATTGTTAAAAAAAAATTCAAAAAATTAACTTTTGTTAACATTAAGAAAATCCAAATAATGAGGTGTTTGCATTCAGTCAGGCCCTTCAAACAACATTATATTTGGAATTTTTATAAATAACAGGTTTTAAGGCTAGCTCCTGACCTAAACTTTTCCATCTTTTTTGGTGTCATGAATTTGAGTTATTCCGTTTTTCGGGATATTATTGAGTTTATAAAACTAAAAATTAACCAATATGAGGAAAATTTTACTTCTAGGACTCACGCTCTTTTTGGTAAATGCCATGGCATTTGCTCAAGGTCGCGTGATCACCGGTACCGTCACTTCCACAGAAGATGGAATGGGTGTACCAGGTGCTACAGTTCTGGTGAAGGGAACGACCATTGGTACTGCCACGGACATTGATGGCAAGTATTCGATCAATGTTCCTGCCGGAAGCAATGTATTGGTCTTCACATTTGTGGGACTAACCTCTCAAGAAGTGAACATTGGAAACAGATCCACGATCAATGTGGCTTTGGAATCCGATATCACGGCTTTGAGTGAGGTGATTGTAACAGGATATGGCACGCAGCCTAAGCGTGAAGTAACCGGTGCGGTTTCTTCCGTAAAAGGGGATGCGATCCAAAACCTTCCATTGCAATCTTTTGATCGTGCATTACAAGGACGTGCATCGGGTGTACAGGTTAGATCTTCTAACGGTCTCCCAGGTGGTGCAGTTAACATCCGTATTCGTGGTGTAGGCTCTATCAACGCTGGTAACGAACCTCTATTCATTGTAGATGGGGTACAGTTGAACAACCAGTCTAACGCATCCTTTACCCAGTCTAACCCACTTGCCTTCTTGAACCCGAACGACATCGAGTCCATGGAGATCTTGAAAGATGCAGCTTCTGCTGCGATCTACGGTTCCCAGGCTGCAAACGGGGTAGTAATTATCACTACCAAAAAGGGTAAGCAAGGAAAAGCGAAATTTGAATTCAATGCCTTCTCTGGAGAAACTCAGCCGATGAAGTTCTTGGACATCCTTAGTGGTCCTGAATGGTACGGCATGAGAAGAGATGCTTTTATCAATTCTGGAGTTGCAAACCCTGAAGCCAATGCTTTGAGCAACATGGGTCGTCTTCCATCCAACTGGACAACCCTTACAAGACCAGCTTTGGATGCACTAGGTTTGGCTTTGCCAACCTATGACTGGCAGCGTGAAGTAATGGGTGCAGGTAAATTGAATAACTACGAGATGTCAGTATCTGGTGGAGATGACAAGACTACTTTCTTCCTATCTGGTTCTTACAACTACCAGCAAGCTTCTTTCCGACCAGTTGACTTTGAAAGAGGAACGGTGAGAGTTGCCTTGACGCACCAAGCTACCAAGCGTTTGAGCATCGAGACGAACATTAACTTGTCTACTTTCCAGCAAAATGTCCCTTTTGCAGTAGAAGGTTCTTTCTTGGGTAACCCAGCGTTCTCTGCATCTGCTGTATTGCCACACAATGCGATTTACAACGAGGATGGAACCTACAACACAGCAATCGCTGGGGTTTTGGGACAGAACGTGGTGTTGGTAAATGCTTACAACTCTGGTTTGCAGCGAACCAATACTGCAGTGGGTAACTTGATTACCAACTACAAAATTGCTAAAAACCTATCTTTCCGTTCCTTGTTTGGTTTGGACTACCGTCTACTTCAAGGTGACAACTACCGTGATCCACGTACTCCAGATGGAGCAGGTGTAATTGGTAGAAGTTCCGTACAGTCGGATTGGAGAACTCGTTTCATCACGACTCAAACTTTGAACTGGAACAAAACCTTCAACGGTGTACACAACGTGTCTGCCCTTGCAGGTGTGGAATACCTTTCTGAGACAAGAGAAGGAATCTCTGGCGCAGGTATCGGCTTCCCTACTTTCCAATTTAGAACCATCCAATCGGCTGCTACTCCAGAATCCATCACTGGTTTCTGGACAGGATACAGAAGAGCATCTGCTTTTTCTTCTGTAAACTATGACTACAAGAAAAAGTACTTGGTTACTGTAACTGCTCGTTACGACGGTTCTTCTCGATTTGGTACCGAAAACCGCTACGGCTTGTTCCCTTCCATTCGTTTGGGATGGAGCTTGGTTGAGGAAGAGTTCTTGAAAAATTCAAGCACCATCTCTGAAATGAAGTTTAGAGCTTCTTACGGATTGACAGGTAACGACCAAATCGGAAACTTTGACGCCAGAGGCCTTTATGGTGGTGGTGGCAACTACTCCGGAAGTGCGGGTATAGTTCCTTCCTCCTTGGCCAACCTTGGTCTAAGCTGGGAGACTAACAATACTTTAAACTTGGGTATTGACTATGGTTTCTTCGAAAACAGAATCACAGGTTCGATTGATGCTTTTGACAGAAGAACTAAGGACTTGCTTTTGAGCCAGCCTATTCTTTGGATCAATGGTTTTAGCGGTATCTCAAATAACGTAGGTGAGCTACAAAACAGAGGTCTTGAATTTGAATTGTCTACTGTGAACATCGACAAAGGTGGTTTCCGTTGGAATTCCAGCTTCAACATCACTAAGATTGATAACCAAATTGTAAGCTTATACAGTGGATTGAAGTTCCTTCCAGCCAACCCAGGCATTGCTGTAGGTCAGCCAGTAGGTAGATCAGGTGAAGGTGCTGTTTTCGCAGCAGAATATGCAGGGGTTAACCCAGCTACTGGTCGTCCAATGTGGTATGACATCAACGGTAACATTACTTACCTACCGCTTGCAGCAGACAGAAAATATCTAGGATCAAGCTTAGGTACCGTGTTTGGTGGTTTTAACAATACCTTTACTTACAAAGGATTTGAATTTACCACCTTCTTTACCTACGAATACGGAGGTATTGGTGGAGATGGTCAGTATGGTTTCTTGAGAGAAAACGGTACTCGACTTACCTTGAATGCACTTCGTGCTGTTAATGACAGATCCTGGAAGACGCCAGGTCAAATCACGGATATCCCAAGAAACCTAACTACTAACGGTGGTAATGAAGTTAGAGGAGCAGGTAGAAACTCAGGTTCTGCTTCCTTATTGAAGTACGACTTTATCCGTCTTTCTCAGTTGACTTTAGCGTATACCTTCAAGCCTAGCTTAGTCAATAGAATTGGACTCACTCGTGCCCGTATTTATGCACAAGGAGTGAACTTGTGGACCTACACAGATTATCCTGGCTATGATCCAGAATTTACTGGAGGAGGTACAGGTCAGGTTCCTTTGACCAAGAGTTATACACTTGGTGTACAAATCGGATTCTAATCACCAAAAGGAAAAAAAACTATGAAATTAATCAATAAAGCTCTCTTATCTCTCGCACTTACAGGTTCCTTACTGGTAAGTTCTTGCGATAGCTTGCTTCAGGTAGATCCAAGACAGTCCATCGATGCCGATGGTGCCTTGAACACCCCTGACGCAATGAATGCAGCGCTCAACTCGGTTTACGCCAAATTGAGATCTGCGAGAATTTACGGTCGTGACCTATTGGCAGTATCTGATGCCTTGGCCGACTTAGGACAAACTACCTCTAACTCAGGTCGTTTGATTGGAGAAAATAACAACCAACCTGGCGCTCATTTCGGTACCTGGCAGACCGCCTACTTTGCAATCAACGAGGCCAACCTTATCTTGGATGGTTTATCTGGTGTAGAAGGTGCTTCTGCGGCCCAGCTCGCGCGTTGGGAAGGTGAAGCGAAGTTTCTAAGAGGATTGTACTACTTTGATTTGATAAAGGTCTACTCGTATATCCCGACGGCTATATTCGAGCCAGGGGTTATCGGTCAAGGAGGTATTCCGGTTGTGACAGAAGGGGTAATCACCTCAGGTGTAGCGTTGAGCCGCCAAACCCCAAGATCAACAATCAACGAAGTATATGCTCAGATCTACAAGGATTTGGAAGATGCCAAAAGATTGTTGCCTGTTGGTAGAGGAGTTCAATACGGTTCTGGTGCTGCTGCTTCAGCCTTACTTTCACGAGTAGCCTTGTACAGAGGCGATTGGGCTAAAGTGGTGGCTGAATCAACTACTGCTTTGGCAAGTAACGTAGGTACTGTCCTTTCAGGATCAGCTTACGTGAACGGTTGGAGAGCTCCAGTGAACCCTGAGTCTATGTTCGAAGTGCGTTTTGCTTTGGCAGAAGAGTCCATTGGGGTAAACGAATCCCTACAGTCTACCTACACTGCCCTTCTTAACTTGACCAACAAAAATTCCCAGGGTGGATGGGGTGATTTTATCCCTAATGCTACTGTTCGTGGATTATTTGGCTTGACTCCATTGCAAATTGGAACTCCAGCTACAGACAACAACAACTGGGATGTGACTCGTAATGCAGACGTAAGAGCGCAATTGTTCACTACAGGTAATACTGTCCGTGGTGCTGGTCGTCAAATTGAGAACACGAAGTTCATGTCTAAGTCTGGTTTCGCCTATGCGGACAACGTTCCGGTAATCCGTAAGTCAGAGATGCACTTGAACCGTGCAGAAGCAAACTATCAGTTGAAAAATGAAACTGCTGCGCTAACCGAATTGAATGCCTTCAAGGCATTGAGAGGCTTGCCTGCAGTTACTTTATCTGGTAACGCGCTTTTGGAAGAAATTCTTTTGGAAAGAATGAAAGAGTTTATTGGTGAAGGCCACCGTTTCTTTGACTTGAAGCGCTATGGAAGAGGGATTGTGAAAACAACTCCTGCCGTAAACCTAGCCTTTGATGACTTCAAAATCTTGCCTCCAATTCCTCAGCGTGAGGTGGATGGTAATCCTAACATTAAACAAAACAGAGGCTACTAAAATCAGAAATTATGAAAAAGTTATTTTCGCTATTCGCTCTGGCCTTAGTTCTTGGATTCTCTTCTTGCATTGAGCAAAACTACCCTGTTTGGGAAGGTCATGTTGTTGAGTTTCAGGATGCCGTTGACCGTTCACCGCTTTCTGGTCAGGTCTATCCAAGAATTACAGTGGCCAACACTGTTGGTACTGTAAACCTTCGTGTTAACCTAGTTGGTGCTCACAGACCTTCTGATGAGATCATCACGTACAATATTGCAGCAGAAGGCACTACTGCAGTAGCAGGTAGAGACTATGTGGCTCCTGGCACCTTGACAATCCCTGCTGGATCCAGCTTTGGAACCTTGACAGTGAACGTGCTCAACACAGGAAGAATTGGTGGGTCTGTAGACTTGTTACTTCAGTTAGTAGGTAACGATGAGATAGGTAATAGCGCCAACTACAACAAAGTACAGATCAGAATTACCCGATAAATCCAAATTGGATATCTGTTAATTCTTCAATAAAAGACCGGATTTATCCGGTCTTTTTTTTTACTTTGGAGCATGAAAAAAATTATCGCACTTTCCCTCTTTATCGGGTTTTTGCTCCCGATGAGTTCCTTTGCACAAATGGCCTTACTTCGTGACAATGGAACAGGCATGCCGATTACAGCCAATCCGTTTTTAGGTGTCAAAGGGTCGGCATATTTCGACGAGTTCAATAAGGGTACCATTTACCTTGCGACAGGACAAAAAGTAGAAGGTTTGTCCATTGCATTAAACGCCTACAGCAATACCTTGGAGTACAAATTGGAAGGAAAACTTTTCGCGTATACACCGGATAAAGTAACTGGCTTTTCTTATTCTCCAGAAGCGGGTGGTAGCGAATACACCAGTGCATATGTGGTACCAACCCTTAAAACAAAGCGTTTTTTGAAAATCCTAGAAAAGGGAACTTATACGCTGCTCTACCATGAGTACAAGACCATGACAGATGATCCTTCCGCTACCTACGGTGCGCAGGCAGCAAAGGAGTTCCAGGATCAACAGGAGTTCTTTGTGGTCGTGAATGAGAAAGTGCTGTTGATGAAAAATAAAGAAAAGGACTTGCAGCAAATTTTTGGCACAGAGCTAGCCAAAGCCACTTCATTTATCAAATCGGAACGAATCGATTTCAAAAAATCAGAGGAACTAAAGACCTTGATTCGTCACATGAACCAAAACTAACCTGTACATAAAAGGTCTGTAAAAAGTCTCCCAAGGTTATTGGGAGACTTTTTTTTCCCCTGGTTGAAACCAGGGGTTATGAATTCGGTCACTCCTACGGAGTTCTGTCGCTGAAATTTATTTAATCAACTAGGCTAGATCCGAAGGCACCTGTCCCGTGCACCGCGGCGTACGGGATAATTACAATCTGATCCTCAGCGGTCATTAACTGGTGGTATATTCAGCTATTAGCATCATTGCGGATAATCATCTATTTTTTTTACTTTTGTGCCTTAGTCCACTCATGACATGATTTACGTTTCGCGAAAGGAACATTTTAATGCTGCGCACAAGCTTTGGAATCCCAACTGGTCTGACGCCAAGAATTTCGAGGTATTTGGTCCT
>CAMCBC010000066.1 GCA_945872775.1 Spirosoma fluviale
AACCACCCCATTCTCAGGTTAATCTTTTTTGCCTTACATCACTTCAAAGAACTTACTTCCGGGCTTTCCCAGAACCTGTACATTAATCGGATTTTAACCCTTTTAATCCACTAATTTTTTCCCGTTCCTTCTGAACAGGGTTGCAAAGGTAACACCCTTTCGCTCCACAACAAGAAATTTGTTAAAATAAATTTAATAAATCCCTCACCTACCCATCTCACATCCACTCATCAAACAATCCCAAAAAGAAAGCTTATCCCCCTTTGGGAGTGCAAAGATGCCGCTTTTTATTCCGAGTACAAATCCACAATCAAAAAATAAGTTTGGAACAAGGCTAAACCGCTGAAAATGATACGGAAAAAATTACTCCCATCCGGGAAAAGAATGAAATGAAAATTCAATTTTATTTAAATCAGGCCCTCCTCCACCCATTTCAACTCAATACCTGAAGGAAGGCAAGGATTGGTAGCGCCGCTTACCAGGAGATTGGGAAGAAAAAACATAACGTACAGAAACCTCATGGGAGCCACCAGAACGTCCCAAACCATAAGCCGAGATAGGGAAATCAAAACTGTAGCCTACATCCAACCCAGAATTTAACCCCAATCCAATCATCGCCACCAGCGATTCATGATTGGGCAAGCCATACTTCGTAGGGAGACCACGGTACCATAGCCCCAAGGCCAAAGGCTCGAAAAAAAACTCAGTGCCAAGATCCAATTGCGAAAATTGCCCTTGCTGCTTGTAGTTAAATCCTGCCGAAAAAGAACGCTCCTGATCTGTGTTGTTAAAGTAATCATTGATATTCCCTGGAGCTAAATTAAATCGGTACCCTCCATGCAAACTTAGTTTTCTAGGCAAACGGCTCGTGCCGTCTACTACATAACTAATGTCAGGCTGAAGTAGATGAGCCATAGAAGCTCCGAGCCAAGCCCTTTTCCCATAATACATTAAGCCTGCATGCGCATCCAAATCACGCACTTGACTCTCCCCCTCGTATCCACTCCCTGAATAATCAATACTCCCCCGATTTATATCCAACTGAGAACCCAATACCACCCGCCCAAAAAAGGCGTCACGTGCAATGAAACTCCCCTGCATCCCCGCCTGAATGAAACTGTTTGCTGAAAGCTGAAGTCGGTAACTGTAAGCCAAGCCTACCTCGTTCCAACTTGTTTCTGTAAATGATTCGTTGGCACCCTGCAAAATCAAACCAAACCCAGAATTCCATTGCTCTTCGTAATGATCCACATAAGCAGTGTAAGCAATAAAGGTTTGGTCCAAGGCAGGCCACTGATTTCTAAAATTTACCCCAAGCCTTGTTAACCCCGTGCTTCCCACTAAGGCAGGATTTAAATAGATGGGATTGGCATAATACTGACTGTACTGCACATCCTGGCCCCAAACAATTCCAGGGATCAGAAAGCAAAAAAACAACGACGAAATAAGCCTCCTCATCGTATCAACCTGAATTTACCAGTGGATTCTACCTTTTCTCCGTCAGTCGCGTTACCCACCAAACTGTAAAAGTAAAAGCCTGCTTCTTGGAGCACACCAGTGACTGTACCGTCCCAACCGCCATTTTTCAAATCGGAACTTCGGTAAATCAATTCCCCCCATTGGTTGAAAATAGAAAGCTCCAAGGATGCAACACCCTTAAACTTGGGAACGAAAGTTTTATTTTCTCCTTCCATGGGAGTAAATGCATTAGGGACCATCAACCGATAGCTCTTCGTAATGCTTATTTTTTGGGTAAATCTGTTTTGACAACCATAACGATCTGTCGCGACCAAAATCACCTCGAATTCTCCCTTTTTCCCATAGACATGGGTGGGGTCCTTTTCGGCCGAACCACTTGCATCTCCAAAATCCCATTCCCACTTCACCAGCCTATCTTCAGACATATTTGTAAACTGGATCACGTCATCTGGAAATATACCTCCACTGGCATCATCTTTAATGCCAGTTCCTGCTACTTCAAAATCAAAAGCTACTTCCAGCGCTTTCTCTTGAATATAGACTTCTATTGGAAATGGAGCTGAGTAACAAGTAAATCCTTTTGGCTTTACAAACAATTCAAATTGACCGGAAGTACTCACCTCATTCAATTCTTCATTCTCTAAATCCAAGCCCTCCCCTACCATTTTGTAATCGTAAAGCTGCGAATTAAAGCCAGCTAAGAAACTTCGGATGTCTAGCGATTGCCCAATCAGACATCCTACAATTGGCTTAGTTAACTTCAACTCAGGATAAGCCACCCACTTGACCGCTATTTTATTACTTATGGCTGGACAGTTTTTTCGATTGTAGCCAATGATCTCATACACCCCTAATTCATCCACAACCAATTCCTGACTAGTCGCACTCGGCAATAGTATCCCATCTTTCTTCCATTCAAATCGGTAATAGGTCTCATTTCCCTCACCAATCAACTTGACAGATTCTCCTTCACAAATGATCACTTCATTTTGCGCTTGTGTTGCTCCACTTGCCTTTAATGCAATAGGATCCGGAGACTCCTTAATGAGTAAGGTAATTGAATTTGGCTGAGAAGTTTTTCCATAGTTATCGGTAATGGTATAGAATACTGTCACCTCTTGATCAATAAAGGCTTCATTGGGGAGAAAGGTGTAGCCACCCGCTTGGTCACTGGCTTGAAAAATCCCTTGCGGTACAATCAGAATCCGATTTTGCTCCAAACAACGTGCTTGCGCACAGATATCCTCACTTTCTGCCTTGATGTCTGCTAGGGAAGCATAAAACTGCAGGCAGCGAATGGAACTGTTGTCATTAGGAAGGCGAACTTCCTCATCCGTGATGTAAAATTGATTTAGCTGACCCGCACAAGAGGCTTTATCCGTAAAATCTACCCCTTCTGGATCTTGAAGGGCATCGTCAGCTGCGACCTGCACTATGAGATTCCGGATTTCATGAAAATTGGTTGACCCTCCTGTCGATGCAGCAAATCCAATCTTTAAATTTTTTGGGGCGGGGAACTGGTAAGCTCCATCGAAAATTGTGACCATTCGTGGTTTATTGGGCTCAGTAGTCACCTCCATGGTAAGCTTAATGAAAAATCCTGGTCCACTTACATTGGGCTGCAATTCCAAAAAAACCTTCCGATAGCCTGGCTTGTCCCGATCCGTAACTCGAGTGGTCCCAAATCCGCCAGAACTAATTGTAAATTGATCCCCTGGATTTAACCCATTTTTGAGAGGACCCACTTCATTTGTTCTTCTTCCAACAACAAAAGGATAACCCTGACTCGAAGGCCCTCTAAGCACAATGGCATCTGGAGCTCTCCCATTCTGATCTAAGACAGCAAAAGCACCTGTTCTACCCTCTTGACTATTTCCAAACCCTCCATATTCATCAAATCCAATACCTAAATAAGCATTGGACAACCCCGGTTCTTGGTTGCGAGGAGCATAACCTAAAGATCCTCCAAATCCTCCTGAATTGAATACTGGAGTATCTCCATCAAAAAGAAAGACTGTAAGCCCATCAGCAAGAACCGGACCAGCACCTCCATAACTAAAATACTCAAATTCTGCCTTCAAACCGTAAGTTGATGGAAAGGGAACATCAAAATACACATGCCCACGTTGATTAAGCTGATTTGAAGTCAATCGCAAAACCCCTGGAATCAGTTGGGCATTTCCCCCAAATTTGGTATTTGCTTGTGTTCCTGCAGTTTGAAACGTCTCACAGTAAGGAAAGCCAATCTGAGCTGCAACCCGTAAAGGGGACAGCCCTAACAAAAAAATAAGTAGAAAGTAGAGGATTTGCTTCACAGACCGACCAATTGAACCCTAAATAACGGAAGTCAAAATCTAAAAAAAAAGCGCTTGACCTAGTTATGTCAAGCGCTTTCTAGGATCTGATTCTCCCCTATCGCATAATTGTCTGAATACGATCTGGACCTACAGACACCAACTTGATTGGAACCTTCAGTTCTTCTTCCAAATAGGTTACATATTCTTTTAGTGCCACTGGAAACTCATCGTATTGAGTAACCTCAGCCAAGGAACAATGCCATCCCTTCATGGTCTTGTATACCGGCTTGGCATCCAGTTCATTGATTTCAAAAGGTAACTTCTCAATTTGCTCTCCAGAAGGAAGTTCGTAAGCCGTACAAACCTTTATTTCTTCAAAAATGTTGAGCACATCGGCCTTCATCATGAATAATTGGGTCACTCCATTGATCATGATGGAATACTTCAAGGCAGGTAAATCCAACCACCCACAGCGTCGAGGACGGCCTGTCGTACTTCCAAATTCATTTCCCTCTTTGCGCATCGCCTCGCCAGTGCTATCCAATAATTCAGTTGGAAAAGGACCACTACCCACTCGGGTGCAATAGGCCTTGAAGATTCCAAACACCTCCCCGATTTTGGAGGGAGCTACGCCCAAACCCGTACAGGCTCCAGCAGTCATGGTATTGGAACTCGTCACAAATGGATAGCTGCCAAAGTCAATGTCCAAGAGCGAACCCTGAGCTCCTTCAGCCAAAATTCGTTTCTTAGCCTGCAAGGCTTCGTTGACCGTGTATTCACTGTCTATCAATGGAAGGGTTTTAACAAATTCAATCGCCTCAAAAAATTGGCGTTCCATCTCTTCCAAAGCGTCCAAAAGATAGGAATAGAAAGAAAGGGTAGTTTTATGCTTGTCTAGTAAGGTTGCGTATTTTTCCTTAAAATCTGGACTCAACACATCCCCGATTCGGAGTGCTGATCGGCCAATTTTATCTTGATAAGTTGGTCCAATCCCCTTGAGTGTAGAACCTATTTTTTTATCTCCCTTGGCTTGCTCGTAAGCAGCATCCAAAAGTTTGTGTGTAGGAATGATGATCGTCGCCTTTTTCGAAATCACCAAGTTCTTTCGGTAGTCAATTGCAAACTTTCCAAGTGCCTCGATTTCTTTTTTGAGAATGATGGGATCTAAGACCACACCATTTCCAATGATATTGAGGATTTGGGAGCGAAAAATTCCCGATGGTATTTGGTGCAGCACGTGCTTGATCCCATCAAATTCTAAGGTATGCCCAGCATTTGGACCTCCTTGGAATCGAGCAACAACCTCATAATGAGGAGCCAATACGTCTACAATTTTCCCTTTACCTTCATCGCCCCATTGGAGGCCTAACAATACGTCCATCTTCATTTGATGCGAAATCTATACAGTGCACTAAGATTTAAAAGGCCGAAATTTGCGATATCGCAAAAGAAAACCAAGCAAAGCTGGTATTAATTCTGCAATGGAGGCCTGAGGATTAAAAACAACTCGAACTGGGAATTTTAATTGGCCTTAAGATTCAACTCATGAATCGAGTCAAATACCTTAAATATTCCGTTGAGCTTTGTAATAAGGAGCAATTTTTTGACATGCTCCGAAGGAGAAGTTAGGAGTAATTCCCCTTCTGCATTTTTCATTTTTGTGAGCAAGGTTATCAGCAATCCTAGACCGCTTGAACTAATGTACCTCACTTGCTCTAAGTCGATGACTACAGTTTTAATCCCTGCCTCCACCGAATCACTTACCAATTCTGCAATCCTAGGTCCTATCTCATCCCCAATCAAATCCCCTTCCATAAAGAGATAGTGAACTTGACCCTCTTTTTGTTGACTAAAATGGAGTTTCATACTAGCTCTTTTTATTTTGACAATTTTCTTTCTTACAGTTTCCGTAAAGGATAAGGGAGTGATGAACTACCTGGAAATTCAACACTTCTGCAACAGTAGTTTGAATAGTTTGGATTCGCGGATCACAAAACTCCAAAACCTGATTGCAGTCAATACAAATCAGGTGATCGTGCTGCTTAAAGCCATAGGATTTTTCAAATTGTGCTAGATTTTTTCCAAACTGATGCTTGGTCACCAAATCACACTCTACCAATAAATCCAAGGTATTGTAAACAGTTGCCCTACTCACCCGGTAGTTTTTGTTTTTCATGCTGATGTACAGCCCTTCCACATCAAAATGGCCCGTGCGGCTATAAATCTCCTCCAAGATTGCATAGCGCTCTGGCGTTTTACGAAGTTTTTGAGTTTCTAAATACGCGGTAAAAATCTTTTTTACTTCTTCGAAATGGGCGGAATTCAAAGCCATGTGGGTTGATTTTTTTCAAATATAACGCATCTACAACTGAAATGATGCTATCAATCAAATCGTGAAACTTTTATTACTCCCTCAATTTGATTGAGGTTTTTGATAAGCTGATCTAGGTGCTCCGTATTGTTGACATACAGCTTGATCGTGCCTTCAAAAATACCTCCATCAGAATCTACGGTGATCGAACGCATGTTTACTTTCAATTCATTGGAAATTACCTTAGTCAAGTCATTGATCATCCCTACCCGGTCTGTTCCCAAAATGCGTAAGCCTGCCAAAAAGGCGATTTCCCGCTGGCTGGTCCAGCGTGCTTTGATCACCCGATTGCCATGATTGGAGAGCAGCTCCACCGCATTAGGACAGGTAGTTCGATGAATCTTGATACCCTCATTGATCGTCACAAATCCAAAAACTTCGTCGCCGGGAATGGGATTACAACAAACCGAGAGTTTATAATCCACAATATCCATGTCTTCCCCAATCAGCAATTGATCGTGTTCGGGGCCTTTCAAATTCTTAATCTCTTTGGTAAAGGAGGATTCGTCCTTGACCTTTTCTGTAGTCTTTGATTTTTGCTTTTGCTGTTCTTTAAATTCCTTAAAGGATTTGATGGAGGTAGGATCAATGATTCCCCTTCCGACTCGGTAATAAAACTCATTCGCAGTCTTCAAGTCAAAGAAGGCCCTAAGCTGTTCGATTACCTCGGAGGTAAAATCCAATTTCATGGATTTCAATTTGCGCTGCACAATCTCCCTCCCATCTAGGATGGCTGATTTTTTCTCTTCCCGTAAAGCATCCTTGATTTTGGCCTTGGCGCGAGAAGTGACCACCTGATGCAACCAATCTTCGGTAGGCTTTTGCTTGCTAGAAGTCAAAATTTCTACCTGATCCCCATTCTTCAGCTTGTAGCTGATCGGAACGAGGCGCTGATTCACCTTGGCTCCGATACACTTGGCACCCACCATGGTGTGGATTTCAAAGGCAAAATCCAAGGCGGATGCACCAGTTGGCAATACTTTCAAATCACCTTTTGGAGTAAAGACAAATACCTCGTCATTGAATAGATTTCCCCGAAAGTCATCCATGAATTCAATCGCACTCCCATCGTTGGATTCGAGCATGCTGCGGACTTGATTGATCCATTCGTCCAAACCAGGTCCAGACTTGCCTGAAGCATCCTTTTCCTTGTATTTCCAATGCGCAGCATATCCCCGCTCTGCGATATCATTCATCCTGCCGGTTCGGATCTGCACTTCCACCCACTGACCCGTAGTACTCATCACTGTGGTATGGAGGGATTCGTAGCCATTGGAGCGAGGCGTACTGATCCAATCCCGTAACCGGTTGGGATTGGGTCGGTAAAAATCAGTAACAATGGAATAGGCCTGCCAACAGTCAGCCTTCTCGTTTTCGAGCTCACTGTCTAAAATAATCCGGACGGCAAACAGATCAAACACCTCCTCAAAGGGAATGGCCTGCGTCTTCATTTTGTTAAAAATAGAATACACGGACTTAGGTCGCCCCTTAATCGTAAATCTAAACCCCTGACGAATCAATTCATCTTCTACCGGCTGAATAAAGCTCTTGATGAATTTGTTGCGGTAACTTTTTGATTCGTTGATTTTGTGGACGATATCCTGGTAGGCTTCGGTGTCCGTATACTTCAAAAATAAATCCTCTAGCTCTGATTTGATGGCATAAAGCCCTAAGCGATGTGCCAACGGCGCATACAGGTACATGGTCTCGGAAGCGATCTTCAGCTGCTTGTTTCGAGGCATACTCCCCAAGGTTCGCATGTTGTTCAGACGGTCCGCCAACTTGATCAAAATCACACGAACATCATCCGAAAGCGTAAGCAACATCTTTCGGAAATTCTCCGCTTGCTGGGAACTTCCGTATTCGAAGACGCCAGAAATTTTGGTTAGGCCATCGATAATGGTCATGACCTTGTATCCAAAATCGCGCTCAATGTCCGCTAGCTCCAGGTCCGTGTCTTCGACAACATCGTGAAGTAAGGCAGAAATAATGGAGGTAGTCCCCAATCCAATCTCTTCCACACAGATTAACGCCACCTCAAGCGGATGATAGATGTAGGGCTCACCCGACTTTCGACGCATGTCTTTGTGCGCCTCCAAGGATATCGTAAAGGCCTTCTTAATCAGTTTGGTATCTCCCGATTTTAAAATAGGCTTAGCTTGTCGAAGCAACCTACGGTATCGTTTTAGGATTTCATTCCGCTCTTCCGCTACATCAGCTTGGATCATTTGCGATTTTATTTGAGTTCAAATTTGATAGGTATTGGAACAGGATTCCACATTTTCTGGAATTTTTTTTTCATTGCCTTGCAGTAAATTAGAATATGTCTTTACCTTTGCATCCACAATTGGAAATGAGTACTTATTTTCAATTGGTCACATGCGGATGTGGCGAAATTGGTAGACGCACTAGACTTAGGATCTAGCGCCGCGAGGCATGGGGGTTCGAGTCCCTCTATCCGCACCCTACTAGCCCTCAATCCCTACCCTGCCTCGCAGGAAAGAGATTGAGGGTTTTTAATTCAACACCAGTTAATTGAACATACTTTGGAAATTACAGTAGACAAGCACACCGCAAATCAAGCTTCTATTAAAATTAAGCTAATTGAGGCAGATTATCAACCCAAGGTTGATGCTAAACTTAAAGACTATGCCAAAAAGGCTGTTATCCGAGGCTTTCGCCCAGGAAAAGCGCCGATCACCATGGTAAAAAGCATGTACGGCGTATCTCTACTAGTAGAAGAAATCAATACCCTCTTAGGAGAATCTCTGAACAACCACCTTAAGGAACAAACTTTTAAGGTATTGGGCGAGCCACTTCCTGTGGAAAAAGGAGAAGAATCCATCGACTGGAAAAACCAAAAGGATTTTGAGTTCGAATACAAAATCGGATTTGTAGAGACAATCGAGGTCAAGTTGGACCAGACTATAAAAGGTGTAAAATACAGCATTAAAGTTGATCAAAAACTGATCGATGAGACAGTTGACAACCTGACCTCTCAATACGGTGAAAGTACCAACCCAGAAGTTTCGGAAGCTACTGACTTTATTTACGGGGATTTGAAATCGACGGCAACTGTTTTTTCAAAAACAACTTCTGTAGATACTACCAAACTTTCTAAAAAATTAGCTGGCAAATTCATCGGACTCAGCAAGGAAGCAATCGTGGAATTTGACGCCAAAGAGGTTAAAAAAGACGAGTGGACTGCTGGCTTTGGACTTTCCGACGAAGAAGCGGATGCCGCAAAAGGCGGGTACACTTTGGCTGTGAAAAATATCAATCGAAAATCGAAGGCTGAGCTCAACCAAGAGTTTTTCGATAAAATCTTCGGTCCAGATCAAGTGAAAAGCAAAAAGGAGTTCGAAGAAAAAGTAAAAGAAACCCTTCAAGGAAGCTACGATAGAGAATCTAAGGTTTACACCGAAGAGGAACTGAAGAAACTAATCGTTGAGAAAACAAACCTATCACTTCCTGATGCTTTCTTGAAAGAATGGTTGATCAAAGCCAACGAAGGAAAAGTAACTGAAACTGAAGTGGAAGCTGAATATCCATTGTATGCCAAGCAACTTTCTTGGTCTTTAATCTCCAATCAAGTCGCTAAAGAGCATGCCATTCAGGCGGAGCATGCAGATGTGATCGAGAAAACAAAGGAAATGATCCGTGAGCAATTCGCATCCTCTGGTTTGGGAGCTCAAATGGAATCCAGCATGGACTTATTTGTAGACAACTACCTCAAAGGAAACGAAGGTCAGAATTACATGAATTTGATGACCTCAGTACAAAATGAAAAGGTGCTTGCTTTGATCCAAGAGAAAATAAAAATGACCGATAAAAATTTATCGATCGATGAATTCAAGGAACTTTTGGATAAGTAATCGAATTATGATTTATATTGAAAAGTCCTTTTTTAAAGGACTTTTTTAGTTTTGTCTCCTAGAACAACCCAAGACATGATCAACAAGGAAGAATTCAGAAAATACGCCATTCATAACCAAGGCGTTAGTGGTACGGCATTTGACCAATACACCACACATATTGAAAACATGACCCGCTCGGTTATTGAGGAGCGTCCGCAAAATTTCAGAGAAATCGACGTATTTTCTCGATTGATCATGGATCGCATCATTTTTCTAGGCACTGGCGTAGACGACCATATTGCTAACATTATCGTCGCGCAACTCCTTTTCTTGGAATCAGTGGACTCCAAAAAAGATGTGCTCCTTTACATCAACAGCCCAGGAGGCTCAGTCACTGCTGGCCTTGGCATCTACGACACCATGCAATACATTGGCCCAGATGTAGCCACGATTTGTACAGGCATCGCAGCTTCCATGGGAGCGGTACTTTTGGCCGGTGGTGCGAAAAATAAGCGTTCAGCACTCCAGCATTCCCGCGTGATGATACATCAGCCTTCTGGAGGCATGCAGGGACAATCTTCCGATATGGAGATCTCCTTGAAACTTATCCTAGCCATGCGTCAAGAGCTGTACCAAATTCTAGCCAATCATACCGGCAAATCCTTCGAAGAAATTGAAAAGGATTCAGATAGAGATTACTGGTTGAGAGCACCAGAAGCAAAAGAATACGGCTTAATTGACGAGGTCCTAGTTAAAAAAACCACCTAATGGCTCAAACCACCTGTTCCTTCTGCGGTAGAAATAAAAAAGATGTAGATCTATTGGTGTCGGGCATCTCTGCCCACATCTGTAACTTATGCATTGAACAAGCCTTTGAAATTGTTAGTGAGGACAAGAAGAACAAGAAATTAAGTTCCAAGCCTTCCTTCAACCTCAAAAAACCAAAGGAACTTACCGAATTCCTAGACCACTACGTGATCGGGCAAGAAGATGCCAAAAAGGTGCTTACTGTGGCCGTTTACAATCACTACAAGCGCTTGCAACAAAAGCAAGAGGCCGATGAGGTGACCATCGAAAAGTCAAACATCATCATGGTAGGTGATACCGGAACCGGCAAAACTTACCTTGCCAAAACACTAGCCAAGATTCTAGAGGTGCCATTTTGCATCGCAGATGCCACCGTACTCACCGAGGCAGGCTATGTTGGGGAAGATGTAGAAAGCATCCTAACCCGATTGCTGCAGGCAGCAGACTACAAAGTAGAAGAAGCTGAAAGAGGGATTGTCTACATTGACGAACTGGATAAAATTGCGCGTAAATCGGACAACCCCTCCATCACGCGAGATGTGAGTGGAGAAGGCGTCCAACAAGCTTTACTTAAGCTTTTGGAAGGTACCGTAGTCAATGTTCCGCCTCAAGGAGGACGGAAGCACCCAGATCAAAAAATGATCGCTGTAAACACCGAAAACATCCTCTTCATTTGTGGGGGTGCATTTGACGGAATCGCTAGACACATCGGGAAGCGTCTCCATACCCAGCCCATGGGTTTCAACTCTTCTACTGCAAGTTTAGCAGCTGACCGTGAAAATCTCCTTCAATACGTGACTGCCCAAGACCTCAAAGCTTTTGGACTGATTCCTGAATTGATCGGCAGACTTCCTGTCCTTACGCATTTGGACCCACTCCATAAAGATACGCTCAAGCGCATCCTTACTGAACCCAAAAATGCCTTGGTAAAGCAATATGCAAAACTGATGGCCATGGAGGGGGTGACGCTAACCTTTGAGGAAGGAGCCTTGGATTTTATCGTAGAAAAAGCGGTGGAATATAACTTGGGTGCTCGCGGACTTCGGTCAATTTGTGAAGCCATCGTCACCGATGCGATGTACGACATCCCGTCCGATAACAGCATTACCAACTTAATGATTGACGAAGCTTACGCAAGATCCAAATTCGACACCTCCAAATTCAAACAGCTACAAGTTGCCTAATTTTAAATCCCGATCTCCTCGGGGTTTATTTTTTATGAGTTGCTTCCAAGATTAAGTGTGCTACTTGCACAGAAGCTTGCTGCTCCCCTATTCGCTCTCGAATCAATGCGTAACCTGCTTGCATTTCCTGCCGATACGCTGCATCAGAGAGCAAGCTGTTGAGCTCATCTCGAAGATTTATCAATGAAAAATCATCCTGAATCAACTCGCGAACTACAGGTCGATCTGCAATCAAGTTGGGCAAGGAAATATAGGGCACTCGGATCAATCGTTTGCCGATCTGATACGAAACCCAGGAAGTGCTGTACACCACCACTTGAGGGACCTTAAAAAGTGCTGTTTCTAGTGTTGCTGTCCCTGAAGTCACCACAGCAGCAGTGGCATGTGAAAGCAGGTCATAAGTTTGATTGTAAATCACTTGAATGCCTTGGCTTAAAGCCAATTCATACACAGCAGCTGGCAGGCTATCCACACCAGCGACCACAAATTGTGCTTGCGGAAATTCCTTCACCAAGGCAATCATTTTTGCCAGCATTCCCTTTACCTCCTGCGTTCTACTGCCTGGAAGAAGAGCAACAATAGGCAGATAGGACAACTCATTTTTTTGATAGAAAAAATCGTGCGCCTTGAATTTTTTGATTTCATCCAAAAGTGGGTTGCCCACATACGCTACCTGCATTCCAAACTTTTCGAAAAAAGCAGGTTCAAAGGGTAAAATGGAATATACCTGATCTGTAATTGCTTTAAGTGTAAGCGCCCTTTTTTGATTCCAAGCCCAGACCTTCGGTGGAATATAATAATGCACTGGAATGCCTAGCCCCTTGGCATAGGAAGCTATTTTCATGTTAAACCCTCCAAAATCTACTAAAATCAAAACATCGGGACGGTAAGCCTCCAAGTCTTTTTTGACCAATGCTAAGGCTTTTAGCACCTTTCGGAACCCAAAAACCACTTCCAAAAAACCCATTACCGACACTGAAGCATAGTCTAGCGCCAAATGGACTCCCACTTCTTTGGAATAGCTCCCTCCCATTCCACGGAATTGAAGCAATGGATCCTTGGATTTCATGGCCGCCACCAAATTGGCTGCATGCATATCCCCTGATCGTTCTCCAGAAATGATGTAGATTTTTTTCAATTTGTGCGCTGCTGAACTAAAAATAAAAGTAGGCGATTCGGCCTACTTCACAAAAGCTAAACTAAATAATACCTTCTCCTAGGTATTCTACAAAATTCCGAGGGGTCTCGTACAGGGTCAACTTATACAAAGCTCCCTTTGGTGTAATTTCTTTTACTGCTGGAGCTAATATTTTCCAAAATTCCATGACCAGGACCTCACAACTCGCCATCTTACCAGCCATAAAGTCTACATCCATATTCAAGTTCTTATGGTCAACCCGATCGATTATCAAGCGTTTTGTCAACTCAGAGAGCTCCTTTAAATCCACTACAAAACCAGTTTCTGAATCTGGCTCCCCTTTGACCGTCACAATCAATTCAAAATTATGCCCATGCCAATTGACATTGGCGCAAGGACCAAATACCTCGAAATTCTTGGCGTCAGACCAGTTGGGATTCCAAAGCTTGTGCGCAGCATTAAAATGTTCCTTTCGCGAAACGTAAATCATGTCATGAGTGGACTAAGGCACAAAAGTAAAAAAAATAGATGATTATCCGCAAT